>SKWY01000425.1 GCA_007128675.1 Deltaproteobacteria bacterium
ACCTTGGCCTGCGGAGCCTGGGGCTGAATATAGACGAAATCAATCGTGAACTCCGCGTCGGAATGATTGACCATCGCCATGTTGGCATAGACGCCCTGCGCAACATCATCATCGACTCGAATCTGAATTTGAACTCCACGCTTCTGTCCCTTGGGTGTGCTCATGCTTTCTCCACCGCGGCCTTCCACCGCGAAAGATGTTCCTCCCGCTCGGCCGGCTTCATTCTCGGTTTGAAGATGCCCCGGGAACGCCAGACTCGCGTGATCTCTTGTGGCTCCTTCCATACTCCAGTAGCCAGTCCAGCCAGAAAGGCCGCGCCGAATGCCGTGGTCTCTATGACCTTCGATCTGACTACGGGCACCCCGAGCAAATCCGCTTGAAACTGCATCATCAGATCGTTCTTGGAGGCTCCTCCATCAACCTTTAGAGAGGGTATTGTCTTTCCCGCGTCCTTTACCATGGCAAGCGCGAGGTCGTGTATCTCGAATGCCACGCCTTCTATCGCGGCCCTGGACAGATGAGCCGAGCTCGTTCCTCTATGGATCCCGGTGATGACACCGCGGGCCTCGGGACGCCAATGCGGAGCTCCGAGCCCGGCAAGCGCCGGCACGAAGACTACGCCGCCACTGTCGGGAACCGACGCCGCCAGCTTCTCGATGTCGTCGGTGCGACGAAATAGTCGAAGCCCGTCTCGTAGCCACTGGACCACGGCTCCAGCGATAAACGCCGAGCCCTCGAAGGCATAATCGACCTTCCCACCCACATCCCATGCAACGGTAGTGAGCAGGCCGTGCTTCGATGGCTTGGGCGTATCACCAATATTCATCAAAAGGAAAGCACCAGTGCCGTATGTGCACTTGGCTTCCCCTGGCTCGAAGCATGCCTGACCAAAAAGGGCGGCCTGCTGGTCACCGGCGATCCCCGCGACCGGAATCCCGTCGGGTAGGCCCCTAATGCCTCGGGTCTCTCCAAACACCTCGGAGGAAGATCTGATCTCGGGCAGCACTGCCTCGGGGATCCCGAAAAGCTTCAGCATCTTCGAGTCCCACTGCCGTCGCTCGAGATTCATCAACAAGGTGCGCGAGGCGTTCGTGACGTCGGTTACATGTACCGAGCCTCCCGTCAAACGCCAAACGAGGTAGCTATCGATCGTGCCGAATGCCAGATCCCCGGCACGAGCTCTTCGAGCGGCTCCCTTCACTCGCTGCAACATCCACTCCAGCTTCGTTGCGGAAAAGTAGGGATCGATGACAAGGCCGGTGGCGCGTCGAACCTCGGCGCTCTTGCCTGCATCGCGAAGCTCCTTGCAACGAGAAGCGGTACGGCGATCCTGCCAGACGATGGCATTCATCACCGGTTCACCATTACCCCTTTGCCAAAGAGCCGTCGTTTCACGCTGATTCGTTATTCCAATCGCTGCTATATCGCTGCCCTTGGCTCCAGCCTCTCGAAGTGCCTTGCCCAGAGCCACCATGGTCGAGCGCCAGATATCTCGAAGATCGTGCTCTACGAGACCAGGCGCCGGAAAGATCTGTCGAAACTCGCGTGACGCGCGCCCGCGAATCGTCAGTCTGCGGTCAATGACGAGCACAGTGCTGCCGGTGGTTCCCTGATCGATGGCTACGATGTACTTCCCTTTGGTCATGGACTCTCCTCCCGTCAATCCAAACGGGGGGGAAGAACCTAACGCATCCAGTCCCATCAGTCAGCCGAAGACGACAGTAGCGGGTTGATTTCAAGAGAGAGCCTTTAGGAATCCATGAGCGAGCGTCTGCCTTGCTCGACTGAAACGCCTACCGTAGACTGCAATCGATTCGGCGAAACGGCCGCCTTGGCCGAGTGCCCGCGACTCACTCACGCCTCTTTTTGGAGAGGACAGCTCGGGCATCCACCCGAAGCCCCCAAAAGAGCCGCCCGGGGAAAAAACACGCGATCAACGCCAATCGCAGAATTCGACCGCAAGTATTCGATCACGGAAGGACAACGAATATGGCCAACAACGACAGCAAGGATAGACGCCACGTATCGCTCAAGAAGGCCGAGAAGTTTCGAGAGTACGCCCTCGAATACATAGAGGCCAAGAAGAAGGTCCCAACGGGCTTTCAGTTAGCCGAGATGTACGAGGAGAACAAGGAGCGCATCAAGAAGGTGCTGTGTGGCTCGGAGGAGGACTGGGCGAGCTGGAAGTGGCAGCTCGCAAACCGCGTCTCCGACGCCGCGACACTGGAGAAGATTTTTCCCCTCACCGAGGAGCAGAAGAAAGACTTCTCGAAGATCCAGTCGAAGTTCAGATGGGCTTTCACTCCGTACTTCGCCAGTCTGATGGATCCAAACGACGAGACGTGCCCTGTCCGAAAGCAGATGCTTCCCGATATCCAGGAGATGGCCATGACCGGAGTGGCCGACTTCTCTGGAGAGGAGTACAGCTCACCGGTGGAGAACCTGGTCAGATGGTATCCAGATCGTGTCGCAGTCCACGTCACGAACGTCTGCGCCGGCTTCTGTCGCCACTGCCTGAGAAGGCGCAAGATTGGCGAGGTGGACAAGGCAACCCCAGGTGACAACCTGCAGGAAATCCTTCAGTACTTGAAAGAGAACAAGGAGATTAGAGACGTCCTTCTCACCGGTGGCTATCCTTTCACCTTTTCCACCGAGAAGCTGGATGAGCTCTTGTCGGCCTTGGACGATATCGAGCATATCGAGATCAAACGAATAGGCAGCAGGGCTCCCATCGTGCTACCGCAACGGGTGGACCAAGAACTCTGCGACATGCTCGCAAGGCATCA
>SKWY01000056.1 GCA_007128675.1 Deltaproteobacteria bacterium
CTCCGCGCTCGAGCTGGCCCAGCCTCTTGATGCCGACGACCGTCAGGCCAAAACGGTCACGAAAACGAAGCTCCTTTACCGTCTTTCCCGAAAGCCGTGATCTCGGTGTTAGAAGCACCTCGGCGATTCCCGTCTCCGGTCCCACGACACCTTCATCTATCCTCGCCTGGTCCCCATCCTTGCGGGCGGTCTCGTGGAGCACCACCTCTTCATGCCTGACAAGCTTGGCAATCGCGTCCGCGTCACCTTGAAGCAATAGCACGTGGCCTGTCTCGAGCCGGGTGCTCGCTCCCGCCGGCATGGCTTCGAGCCGGCGAGTGCCTCTCCAACCACCTACCGCAAACGCCGACTCCTCCTCCGGACGATAGAGCTCGACTACCGTCAGACCGAAACGATTGGAAAGATCCGCCTCGGCGAGCGTGCTCCCCTCCAAGGAGGAGTCCTCGGCTACGCGTACACGAAACAAGGTCGAGGCCAGGTCGTATGTCGTGGCGAGTTCCTCGCTCGTTACCGCGCCCTCCACCTGTTGCTGGGTAGCGGGGCTCGGTCTCTCCGGGAGCATTCGCCTCCCGACAAGAAGCATGAAGGCGACGCCGACAACCAGGACAATGAGCCCAATAGGGGTGAAGGAGAAGAAACCAAAGGGCTCACGGTCCATGGACTGAAGCTGAGTGGCCACCACGATGTTCGGGGGCGTCCCGATCAAGGTGAGCATGCCGCCCAGAAGAGAAGCCACCGAAACGGGGATCAGAAGCTTGGAGGGAGGTATTCGCTTGCTGCACGCAATGCCCATCACGACGGGCAACATAACGGCCACGGTGCCAGTCGAGCTCATGAAACCAGAGAGAATCGCCACGGACACCATGATGACGGCGATGAGCTTGACCTCGCTATCACCCGCCAAGCGCGCCGGCAGCCTCCCCATCTTGTGGGCGACACCGGTCTGAAAGAGGCCGTCGCCCACCACGAACAAGCCCGCTATGATAATCACTACGGGCTCCGAGAACCCCGCTAGAGCCTCGGCCGGCTCGAGAATGCCGGTGACCGTAAGCGCCAGTAGAGAAAGAATCGCCACCAAATCGAGCCTGAGCTTTTCACTGACGAACAATATGATCGTCGCAAGAAGCACGGCGAAGACTAATGCTATTTCCGCTGTCATTATGTGGGTATTGACCTAGAAGGCCCCATGAGGCCAATCTTTTTTTCGGAATTCTCTTGGTTCCAACGAATGTGCTCGGAGATGGACCGACGCACCTCGCGAGCGGACAATAGGCGAACACGAACCTACAAGCCGAAAGGCTCGATGAGAACGACCGGTCAAGGGCTATTTTTGGGGGGAGCTTAGCTCCCGATCAAAGGCGCCACAAGAAGAATGCCGGAGAGGCGGGAAGCCTCGCCCTCCCCCGTTCTCATTCCGCGCAGGCAAGAACTCCGAGTAACTTTCCACTCGCATCTACGCCCCCTTGAGCCCGTGTCTCTTCGTGCCACGAAAGCGCGTAGAGCATGTCGGAAACCCAACCAGAAATGACTTTCATGAACTCTGGGGCATGCTATGCTCTGCTGCGCCATGTCGGAACCACCCCCAGATAACAGATCCACGCAGCTCATCAACCTTCTCGAGAAGAGTCAGGCCTTTGCGGAGAAGATCCTTAGCGAGAACGAGAAGTCTCGACGAGAGTACGAAGCCTTGGAGGTTCGTTGCCGAGCAGCAGAAAGAGAACGTGACGAGCTTCGAGAGAGATTTCACCCAAGCACGACCGAGGCCCCCAAAGACAATGACGAGCTTCGCGAGATCGAGGCGGAACTCAATAACTTGGCCAACCTTCATGTGGCGACATGGCAGCTCCATGGCTCCCTGAAGCTCTCGGACGCCGTTTCTGTCGTCGTCGAAATCTGCCTCAACCTGGTGGGCGTTTCTTCCGTTGCCCTCTACCTGCACGATGAAAAGGCTCGGCGACTATTACCGGTCAAGAGCCATGGCTTGGAAGAAGCTCCCACAATAATAGACCTAGACTCCCCTGGCCCCGTAAGCGAGGCACTGGCCTCGGGAAGCGCGATCGTGCGGGAGGACAGCATGCCGGTGGCGGTGGTGCCCCTGTCAATCTCTGGACGGCTGATCGGCGTCCTCGTGATGGAGCAGCTTCTGCCACATAAGGAAGGACTCTCCGACTTGGATTACGAGTTTTTCGACCTTCTGGGAAGACAGGCTGCGAACGCCATTCTCAGCGCATACCTTGCCGCAACTTCGGATATCCCTCTAAGTGCGGAAGGCATCGAGAAGGCACTGGGGACAACCGACTAGGGAACCGAGCAAAACGAGGTAACGAAAATGGCGGGATTTCGTGCTCTCATCGTGGATGACTCTCCAACAATGCGACAGCTCGTGAAGATGGCGCTGCGCAGGGTCCCCGAGCTGACGGATTGTGAGGAGGCATCAAACGGCGCCGAAGCGCTGAAGGCGCTAAAGAATGGACTTTTCGATATCGTCCTACTCGATATCAACATGCCCTTGATGGACGGCCTACGTCTTTTGGATCATATCCGAGCCGATCCCTCAATCAACACCACACTGGTAGTCATGCTCACCACCGAAGGGGGACGCGAGAAGACACAGGATGGTCTCGATCGCGGCGCGGATGCTTACCTGGCCAAGCCCGTCAAGGCTCCTCATGTTGTCTCGGTCGTCAGCGATCTTTTGAACGGTCGCGAACCTAGGAGCGCCTCCTCCTCTTGACGCTCCTTTCGATCCTAAGGCTGTCGAAAACAAAGGAGACAGGCTCCCTGCGGGCGTCTTGGCTCTCGCCTTGGGCTCTTTGTCGTTTGTTTGAGCAGTTCCCGCAGAACCGCTCTTCAATAAATCTCATCGCCGTGACTCATTGGCGGATTGAAGTACCTTTTCGCCATGGAGGAAGACCCGAAAAATGAAAGTGAACGATCCATATATTTGGCTAGAAGACCTGACGGCCGAGCCGGTCATCGAGTGGGTCCAACAGCGCAACGCGATTACTCAGCGACGACTGGAAGCTTCGCCTGACTTCACCGAGCTTCGTGATGATCTGCTAGCCATCTACGACTCGAAGGAACAAATCCCCTATTTGAAGAAACATGGCCAGCTCTTCTACAACTTCTGGCGAGACGACGCTCATGAGCGTGGCGTATGGCGCCGAACTACCCTCGAAGAGTACGAGAAGACCGAGCCCCGGTGGGAAACAGTCATCAATCTAGATGAGCTCGCCGAGTCGGAGGGGGAGAACTGGGTTTGGAAGGATGCCTACTTTCTATACCCAGGCCAAGACCGCTGTCTAATCTCCCTATCTCGCGGCGGAGCCGACGCCACGGTTGTTCGGGAGTTCGACGTCGAAAGCAAGGAGTTTGTGGCCAACGGGTTCGAGCTGCCAGAAGCCAAGCAAATGATCTCTTGGATCGATCGCGATCTGCTCTATGCCTGTACCGACTTTGGTAACGGTTCGATGACTGACTCGGGATATCCTAGAATCGTCAAGGAGTGGAAGCGGGGCACACCGATCGAGCAGGCCAAGACACTTTTCGAGGGCAGGAGCACCGACGTCATGGTGGGCGCCGCTCACGACTTCACACCGGGTTTCGAGCGCGACATCCTGTGGCGAGCACGCTCCTTCTTCGAGGTCGAGTACCATCTTAGGCAGGGTGAGGATCTCATTCGAATCGATGTTCAAGAGAGCGCAAGGCTCCACTTTTTTGAGCGGTATCTTCTTCTTAGTTTGCGCGAGCCGTGGGAGGTCAATGGACAGACTTATCCTGCCGGAGCACTGCTGGCCACGCCGCTAGATGCCTACCTGTCGGGATCCCGCAATCTCGAGATCCTCTTCGAGCCAAGTAACAATGTGTCCCTTCTTTCCTTGATAACGACTCGGGATCACGTCTTCATCAATGTCCTGGACGACGTCAAGAACCAAATCTACCTTCTCACCCCAAAAACCTCTGGATGGAGCAAGGAGCCCCTGAAAGACGCCCCGAGTCTCGGCTCCCTCGAAGTCGAAGCGGTGGATAAATGTGACGGCAACGACATATTCCTGACAGCGACCGACTTCATCAACCCTACCACCTACTATCATGCTCGAGCAGGACAGGCCCCACGAAAGCTCAAAGCTCTGCCGGCCTTCTTCGACTCCAAAGATCTCGAGGTGACCCAGCGCTTCGTGAAGAGCAAGGACGGTACACGCGTTCCTTACTTCACTATTGCGCCGAAGAATACGAGGCTGGATGGGACGAATCCGACTCTTCTTACCGGATACGGTGGGTTCGAGATCTCCTTATTGCCAAGCTACAAACCGGATGTAGGGCGAGCCTGGCTATCCCAGGGAGGCGTATACGTATCGGCCAACATACGCGGCGGCGGAGAGTATGGACCTCATTGGCACCAGGCGGCCATCAAGGAAGAACGACCACGTGCCTACGAGGACTTTGCCGCGGTAGCACGAGACCTGATCGATCGCGGTGTGACCAGCCCTTCAAGGCTAGGCGTCAGGGGCGGATCGAACGGCGGTCTGCTCGTGGGTAACATGCTCACATCGTATCCCGAACTCTTCGGCGCCGTGGTTTGCGCGGTACCCCTTCTCGATATGAAACGCTACCACCTCCTGCTCGCTGGAGCATCTTGGATGGCCGAATATGGTAATCCGGACAATCCCGAGGAGTGGGCCTACATTCGCTCCTTCTCGCCCTACCACAACGTCAAAGAGGGCGATAAATACCCTCCCGTCCTGTTCGTCACATCGACTCGTGATGACCGGGTCCATCCTGGCCATGCGCGAAAGATGATGGCGCTCATGGAGGACCAAGGCCACAAGGTCTACTACTACGAGAACATCGAGGGCGGCCACGGCGCCGCCGCCAACAATCGCCAGGCAGCCCATCTTGGAACTCTAGCCTGGACGTTCTTGAAAGAGATCCTGTTTCTTTCTAATGACAGCCAGAAGTAAAAACGTCATCTCGCCCGTCGCCCACGATATCCCCGATGAGAATTCGTGAAACACCGAGCGAGGAAATGCGCAGCTGTTCCCAAGAGGAAGCACCGCCCCACGAAACATACCAACGAGAAGCCGAAGACCGGAGGACATCGGTTCTGCCATCACCGTTGAAATCGCCAAAGCGCAGTTGAGGTAAGAGCGTTCCAGAGGAGTTGAGGGTCTCCCACGACGAAGCACCACCCCAGGAAACCTGCCATAACGAACCGTTGGCCCGGAAGATATCCGCCTTGCCATCGCCGTTGAAATCTCCCACCGCGAGCTGCTCCATCCCAATACTGGAGGAGTTCAGCGTTTGCCAGGCCGAGGTTCCACCAAAGGAGACGCGCCACTCCGAACCCGTGGCATGGAAGACGTCGGTCTTTCCGTCCCCATTGAAGTCACCGAAAAGAAGATCGGGCAACGTCTCGGAAGCACTTCTTAGAGTCTGCCAGCTAGAAGTTCCGCCAAAGGACACACGCCACTCCGAGCCCGTTGCTCGAAAAACGTCCGTCTTGCCATCGCCATTGAAGTCGCCAAAAGCGAGATCGGCCAGGGTTACCGCCGATGTGTTCAGAGTTTGCCAGGAACCCGAGGCACCATATACGACGCGCCACTGACCGCTTATGGTCGCGAACACGTCAGCCTTACCGTCACCGTTGAAATCTCTCAAGACGAGGTTCGAGACGTCACGTCCGGAGACCGAGCCATAAAGCCAAGGCCCCTGACCTCCGCCGGCATAGCACCAACGCTCCCTTTCACAATCGTCGGCACCCTGGTTGTACTGATTGGGAGCGGATTGACCGAAGGGATTCTCGTCAACGTACATGTTTCCGGCAAAATGTCTTTGATCAGCGGCAGTGGAAGCACTGGAGCGAGCTAGACAGTTGTCGAAGAGCCAGGCACCCTCCTCTGGACGGCCCCGGATCACCATAGTGTAGTAATCATCCACAAGAACCGTATTGTCATGAATCTGAATATTCGTTCCAGCCCATGGCGATCCATCACCGACATTTTCATTGGAGCCGTGCATGTCGAAGACATGACCATTGGCGTGCTCATCGACGAAGTTATTGCGAGCAACATAGGACTGACCGGGCTCTCCGCTTCCAGCAATTGCGTGGCGGTTGTAATTGAAACGATTCCACTCGACTAGAGTCTCTACTACGTCGGAGCCTCCTCTCATCAACACAACACCGTAGCCCAATCCCTGTCTCTGGGTGTGGTGAATATAGTTATGATGCACGTGGATGTCTCTCGCGTTTCGAAGATTGATAGCCGCATGAGCCCAACCCGCAAGCTCATTATTGTCAATCTCTACGCGATCGGCATTCTCCACCGAAATGCCGATGGATGGTGAGGTGCAGTCTCGGCAATTGACTCCTCCCGTCCTATCCGGCTGAGTGCAGTTGTCGGGATACTCGGGCGGACACTGCGTGGGATCATTGCCCAAAATGCGCAGGCCCGTGATTCGAACGTCGTCTCCACATACCTCGAGCATGGGACGCAGCACCTCTGTCGTATAGATCACACCACCAGCGGAGCCATTCAAGCCTCGGCCACCAGCAAGCCAAACGCCGGCAGGTATGCAAAGGTTTCCTCGCCCTGTCAGATCAATTCTGGCCTCATTGGACACATAAACAATCTCTCCGTCCATGGCGTTGGCGAGCGCATCCTCGAGCTGATTGGCATTCGCCACAATGCTCATGCAATCCGGATCGGAAGAGAAGACGTCCGGATATCCAGCCCCGCCCCCAAAACGCCAGCTCGACGATGCCGGCGGGGACTCCAAGGGGTTTCGTGTTGGTCTCTCACATTCGGGTCCAATCGGCTCCTCGCAGCGGCCAAGATGATTGCAAGACTGCTCACCGCCGCATCCAGGCGGGCACTCTCCGCCGCAGCCATCAGGCCCGCACTCCCTGCCCGCACAGTCCGGCGTGCACTCTCCTTCACGGCACTGCCCCACATCGTCACACCACTGCCCATCGCCGCATCCCGGCGGGCACTCTCCCCCGCAGCCATCAGGGCCGCACTCCCTGCCCGCACAGTCCGGCGTGCATTCTCCTTCACGGCACTGCCCGACATCGTCACACCACTGCCCATCGCCGCATCCAGGCGGGCACTGTCCCCCGCAGCCATCAGGCCCACACTCTCTGCCGAAACAATCCCGGACGCAATGACCCGAGGTCGGCTCACCCAGACATGCCGTCAAAGAGCCTGATGCTACGAGGCCGAAACCCGTGAGTAGAAGCGCCGACATGATGGCCCCGGCAAGTCTTGCGCCAAAAACGCGGAGACGAAATCTCACTATCCGGCCAGTTTGCATTTCCACCTCTTCCCGCTTCAATGACCCGCCGGAGCAAGCTCGAAATATCCCCAGACGATCATGCCGAGTATCTTCGACTTCGAGAACACATGGAGAGCACTAGAAGGCCGAGAAGCATGAGTATGCCGGAGGAAGCACTCGGTCCGCCGTTCGCGCCCGCGGCACAACCACAGCCACCTCCATCGGGTTGGCCGGACGGCTGCTCATCCGCCTTACTGAACGTGACGAGATCCTCACTGCTCTGGTGAATCACGCCATCAATCTCTGCCTTGAGCCCCACCATGCCTGGCTCCACGCTCGCGATCTCAATCGTCGCGGTACCGTCATGGGACTGGCCAAACGCATCCGCGGTCCCAGTGACCTCCTCGGAAAGCATGACCGAAATATCTCCAAAAGCCTCCAGCGAGACATCGCGCCCGAATGCTGGATTGCCGCAGCGATCCAAGACCTTCAACTCAACCGTGGACTTGCTCTCGCCATCAGCGGGCACCTCTTCCGGCTGTGCGGCGAAATCAACGCCTCCGTCGACTACCGGAGGACACGTAAACTCGACATCGGGGCGAGCATTCAGGACGACCCCGCCGACCTGGACCTCGAGTGCAACCGGCTGACCAGCCGCACAACGATTCGAGCCCACCTCGATGAAGTATATAGGCTCGCCCGTATCGGAATCGACCTCCTCCCACTCATCACCTAATACCACACGGGGAGGATCCTCGATTACGCGCACATCTTGACCCGATGGGAGGGCTACTCCGTTGACGTCACGCGGCACGACCGCGATGAGAGCAAAAGAGCCGGATGCGGGGCAGGCCTCCACAGCATGGTCATGCGCCGTCACAGGAGAGTCTTGGTCGACGTCACCACAAAGAGACCGGATCTCTATCTCGTCTTCCAAGTGCACATCGTTTACCTCTGCAGCGATTCTTGCAGGTTGCGAGGGACAGTCACCTCTAACCGTGGTGAAGATCGTAGAGTAGGTGCCGTCATCGTTGTCGACGACCTGGGATAGAGATCCAAAGGATGTCTCCAGCCGTACGTCCTGGCCGGCTCCCATCATTAGGCCGCATGTGTCTCTTGGCACAATGAGTATTCTTGCCTCTCCTTGACCCGAGTAGATCTGACTCGTGCTGCTGGAAATCTCGGATAGCGCGCTGTCTACGCCAGCGGCCTCGAAAACTACCGACAGCGTTGCCGGCTCCGAAGGAACCTCTATAAGCATTTCCGATGATGCTTCTATCTCCAGCTCACCGGACGCATCCAGCGTGGCGAGAATCGTCACGAATCCCGACGACGGCACGGTTCCGGTAACCGAATGCTCTTCCGTCGAAACGACCGATTCAAGCCCGGAATCGATGATTTCAGGGTTCCCGTGAAGGGAGCGCAACGAAATGGTTACCTCGAAGGAGCTTGCCTCCATCTCGACGATTGGATTCTCGTAGGCGTCCTCGAGGCTCAGCTGAAACTCGACCGCTTCGCAAGCGGTTGCGCCCTCATCATCCGCTTCGAGAACTAGTCGATGAGGCTCGCCGGCCTCGAAGACAATCTCTAGCGGCTCGCTCGTTCCAAGGGAATCGGAGTGCGCCACCGCTTCCACGGCCCCCACGCTCGTCGTCATCAAGTTGAAGGTGGCTCGTCCGTCCTCGTCGGTACTTCCACACAAGGCCCCTTCATCTCCTGAACCCGGCCCTATCAAATCTCCAGCCGATATCTCGACCTCACCCCCACCACGATGCTGTGCCATCAGACAAAGATCCACCGTCTCTGGATGAGGAACTCCCCCTTCCGTCGCCACCTGCACCGCCAGCTCCACATCATCACCAGCACGCGCCTCTGGCGAAAGCATGCTCATCGAAAGCCCAATTCTTCCAAAGTTGGCCGTCAGAGTCCTGCTACCTATGGCGGAAAACTCGTAGACGGGGCTCGTTGAAACCTCCTGGACACCATCTGTCCAGCTTTCAAAGCCAAATCCGTCGTTCGCCTCGGCAGTGACCGTCACAGGATCGTCGTGCTCGAAAACTCCACCTCCATCGACGGTGCCGCCCTCCTCTGGATTGGCGACAACGTTAATCCTATAGCCGCTCCCTTGCAGTGTCGGTATCAGGCACCAGTTCGCCAAGGTTCCCACATCGGCCCCGGCGTGATCGCTCACCGCCAGCCGCCAATCACCTTGAAGCGACACACCGTGAAACCCCGAAAGCTGCTCGTAGGGACGATAGACTCCTCCGGCCGTGTACGCCTCTCCGCCGCTGCTGCACTCATCCTGTATGGCGAGGGTGGCATCATCATCGAAAATGACGTTTAGATTGCTGCCCGAGCATCCGAAGCCACCGCTGGAGCCGACTCCTGGGCGCTCGAACAAACGGACGGTGGTGCCGGAGTTGACATGCTCGAGATCCACGATCAAATCGCCAACCCACGTATGCGGAATATCCAATGCAATCTGGAGCGTATCGATATCCATCTCTGCCTCGACGCTCATCACGCTCTCTATACCGCTTGGATTATTGTCTGGAATCGGAATGTTGGGGCTGACGCAAATCTCCAAGGCAGTAGTGAACTGGCTTACATCCGACCAGCCGCCCTCACCGCAATCGTTGATAGCTCGAACGCGAACGAAGAACTGGCTGTCGGGGGAGAGAGTTGCCCCAATTCGATGCGAGCTATCAGCGGTAATAGAGGAGTAGAGGACGTTCCCGAAGCTCGCATCAGCCGCGATTTCCACCTCATATTGAACGGCCTGATTGGCCTCGTTCCACTCTATGACCGGAGAGGTAGGAGTATCGACAGCGCCGTCCACTGGCAGAGTCACATCTGGAACGGACGGCAATCCATCGGCTACCACCATCTCGAGATTCAGCTCTCTTCGCATGCTAGAGCTTTGTCCGATGACTCGGAAAGAGTGGTGCCCGGCAGTCAGATTCCCAATAGTCAGTGATGACTGTCCCGGCGGCACCAATACTTCGTTCGAGAAAGTGGCGGAAAACGAGCTTGGAAGACCCGCGACACTTAGGTTTACCGTCTCATCGAAATCACCGCTTTGAGCGATGTCGAGATGAAAGCTGATATCACCGGGCAAACATAGACTGACGGTCCTTGCATCAGGAATTATCTGAAAACCCGATGGATCCGTTCCATCGACACCATCAGGCTCGAGCCCGTCGGGATCGAGCCAATCACGAAGACGACTGCTCGGGCTATTGCCATCCCAGGCCACGGCAAACTTTCCATAGCAGTCATAACCGCTGGTGTTGAAGCATGAAGCTGTTCCGCCAGAGAGGAATCCAACGAGCCTCTTGTTCGTGGGATGCCAGATGCCCGATCCAGATGAGCCTGGCTCC
>SKWY01000495.1 GCA_007128675.1 Deltaproteobacteria bacterium
ACCCGACGGAGCCCGACGATCCCGACGACCCGACGGAGCCCGGCGATCCCGACGATCCGACGGAGCCCGGCGATCCCGACGACCCGACGGAGCCCGGCGATCCCGACGATCCCGCGGAACCCGGCGATCCGGATGATCCCGAGAACCCCGACGGCTCCGACGAACTGGACAAGGGCCCCGGAGGAGTAGACGTTGTCGCGGGAAGCTGTGCTTGCACCACGAGCAACGAGTCGAGCCAGCATGGATTCGTCCTATTACTGATGCTGCTGGCAATACGCCACCAGCGCGGTGCTCTAAAAGGCTCGCTCCGAGTCTAGAAGAATCGTCACTGGACCGTCGTTTACAAGCTCTACATCCATGCGCGCCGCGAAACGCCCCGTCGCGACGAGTAGTCCCCGTACGCGAAGGCGCTCACAAACAGCCTCATAGAGCTTCGTCGCAAGCTCCGGCGGCGCCGCGGAGGAAAAGGCCGGCCTACGGCCTTTTCGGACATCGCCGTACAGGGTGAACTGCGAGACGACCAGGACGCCTCCGCCGATGTCCTCCACCGACAGGTTCATCCGTCCGCACTCATCATCGAAGATACGCAGCCCGGCGATCTTCTCGACGGCCCACTCCACATCCCCCATGCCGTCCTCTCTTCCGACCCCGAGCAAGACGACCATACCCCTACCTATCTCGCCCACCACATGGGACTCGACACGAACCGAGGCTCGCGTGACTCGCTGCACGACCAGTCTCATACTGTTCTAGTCCTCCCTCGAATCATGCCGATGACGGCATCACGCAAAGACGAAGCCTGACGGGCGCCGGGACAAGCCTCTCTCCCCCGGGCGTCCTCCTCAAGGCTTCTCACTGCCCGCGCCGGAACCCGACACCACATGGAGGCGCACCTTCTGCTCATGAGCACTCGTGGCGGCCGCAGTCCGCTTCTTTGCCGCTTTTCGCTTCGATGCCGCCTTCTTCTTCCCTTTCTTCGCTTTCGGCGTGGTGGCGGTGGCCTTCGGCAAGGGCTCTTCCGCCGGGGGCGAGGGCCTCTGCGTGAGCAGACCCATCACGACTCTACGCAGCTTCAAGTTGTTCTCATCGGCCACGAAGCTCGGAACGAAAGTCGGGGGTACGAGCACTCCCTGATCAATGGCGGACGCAACCATCGGCACGTGGTCCAGGTCCATCTTGCCCGCCGACAAGACCCTAAGATCAAGACCTGAGCGCCAGTAGGTCACCACGCGAACGAAGTAGCGTTGGTAGATGGAGTCCTTGGTGTAGACGCCATGCCACTGCCCCCTGCGATCTGGGAGTCCGCCACGATACGCTCGCTCGCATATGGTGAAGGCATCGCCGCGATCGAAGCCGTGGGGCATTCGCATGAGGTAGTCGTAGGTCTCCGAAAACCTCCAGCCTTGAACCGCCAGCGAAACAGCGAGTGTACGTCCAGCGATTATCCGAAGTCGGTTCACCGTCAGTGTCCCGCTCATGTACTCCGCGAACAACGCGGCACCTTCTTGAGTACCGAGGAAGCCGGGCAAACCGATGGCAAAAAGCTGGAGGGGCTGCCGCGTGCCGTTATTCGCCGTCAGAACATGCCAGCCAACCTCGTGGACACCAAGGATACGCGCATCGTTGAGGCTGTAGCGCTTCTGCGTCTTCAGCGCGACCGACGTCTCCCCCGCCGCCGCATTCGAAGCAAGAAACTTGCGCAAACGGACGCGGCAGGCAAAGCTCTCCCCTGCCTTGCGGGTATAGCTGGCAACCACCTCCTCCAGCATTCGCTTGACCCGTTCGGCCGAGAGCGTTCGCTGCTCCGGCAGAGGATCCATCTCGAGGATGGCGTGAGCATCCTTTACGTCCTGCTCGTCCATGGGGCCGAACAGCTTCTCGCTGGTGAAGGTGAGGTTTTCGGTGCCCCGCTCGTCGAGAATGGAGAGCTGATTGTCGATCTCCCAGCGCTTGCGTCTGTAGAGATCCCCCAACACGGGATCCTGGATATCCTCGATCCGAAGCTCGTACAGCTCCCTTCGAACCAGGTCGCGATCGAAGTCCAACGGCTTGTAGCGAAAGCGCGGCTCGTAAGCGCCCTTCTTGGACCAAAAGCGCTCGCGCTCCGCATCCGCGTTTACCGGATTGAGGAAGTAGAGCATCTTGAGTCGACGGGCAATCGTGGCCAGTCGCTCATCGACATCTCGCACGGCATCACAAATACGCAGCACTTTCGGAAACACCTCTTCTCTTCTACGCCTTCAAGACGTCAACAAATCCTTCCCGCGGAAAACCCGGCTTCATGCGACCGGCGGTCTTCATCCCCTCGCCCCCCGAAGAACACGCACGGGCTGTAAACCATGGATCTTCATCTCGCCGATGGCGACGAGGCAGCCCTCCTCGTCCAGCATTCGAACCATCTGGCCTGCTCGAAGCCCTCCTCCACCAGCCTGCGCAACCTCACCCCCATCCAAGAGCCTTCCGTTGGCAACCGCCCGAAGCTTCCTCCGATCGAGCCTGACCGAGGGGTACTCTCCCATGGCATGGCTCATCGGCAGCAGCCGCTCCCGAAGTCGCTCGCAGTCCTCGGCGGAGCGAGCCGACACCAGGTCATCCATGGACACAGCCTCGCTCAAGCATAGGTTTCCCACCCTTGTGCGCACGAGCCTCGAGAGCGTAGCCCCACACCCCAGCGCATCTCCAACGTCATGAAGCAAGGTTCGAACATAAGTACCTTTCCCACACACTACGAGGAAGTCTATCTCGGGTGGAGCGAACTTCGTAATTTCCAGCTTGCTGACCGTGACGGCCCTTGGCTCCCGCTCCACGGTCTCGCCCTTCCTCGCGAGCTTGTATAGCCGCTTGCCGCCTTTCTTCAGAGCGCTGAACATTGGGGGAACCTGGGTAATCTGCCCCCGAAAACGCTCTAGCACCTCCTCCACACGCTCGCGGCTCACGTCCACGGGGCGCTCCTCTAGCACCTTGCCGGTAGCATCATGAGAGTCCGTGACGACTCCCAAGCGAGCAGTGCAATCGTACTCCTTCTCCGCACGGGTCAGGTAGCCCGCCAGCTTGGTTGCTTCTCCAACGCAAACTATCAAAACTCCGCTGGCAAGCGGATCGAGGGTTCCGGTGTGACCGGCGCGCCTTACGCGCATAGAGCTTCTCACGCGTGCCACGACGTCATGTGAAGTGGGACCACTGGCCTTGTCGACTACGAGGACGCCACAGGGATCGGTCCTGCGAGGCGCCCCCGGGGGAGGGGTTGGCATGCTTCGTAACCTTCCTTGCAATTGGGAGTTAAGCCACCGCGGCGTCGGCAACCTCGAACAGACCACCAACCGCGTGTGCGGCGCGCTGCTTAACCTCCGAGAGCCTTCCGGTCAAGCACGCACTCGCGCCATGGGCTGTTCCCCTTCCGTTCAAACGCTTCCCGAGGGAGAACAGCTCTACGTTGCCCCGGCTTCTGAAGCTCGCGTGATACTTGTTCTCGGACTGTTCCACCAGGATTAGCGCGATCTCTACGCCTTCCACCGACCGAGCATGATTGACGAAACCGTCCAGCATATCCAGGCTTCCCCCTGTCTCCTCCAGCATCCGTCGAGTCACGGTGAGTATTGCAAGGCGGCCGCCTTGAGCCAGCTCCAAGGTGGAAAGCACCTTCGAGAGAAGCTTGAGCCGAGAGGCCGGCTGCGTCTCGTAGATATTGGATGAGAGCTGCCAGGGGCTCACCCCGGCATCGATCAGCTCCGCGCAAATACGCATGCATTCCGTATCGGTGGAGTCGTATCGAAAGGAGCCGGTATCGGTGAGTATCGATGCGTAAATCGCCCAAGCAACATTGAGGCTGATCTCGTGCCCCATCTCCTTTAGCAACCTGTAGACCAGCACCCCCGCAGAGGCCGCGTCGGGGTCGACCACGTTGAGGTCGCCAATCTCCTGGCTGCTCTTGTGGTGATCCAGATTGATGAGCACCCCTCGCTTCTCGGAAGACTTGGGTACGCCTTCTCCAAGCCAGTCCATCCGGGGCGTATCGCATGCAATAGTCGCGTCGAAAGGGCCAACGGGAACTGTACGGGTGATCTCGTTCACGCCGGATAGAAACCTGAAGTTGAAGGGCAGCGGGTCCGGGTTGTAGTGCACGACCTCCTTGCCCATCTCCCTCAAGGCGCAGGCGAGGGCGAGGCTCGCGCCCAACGCGTCGCCATCGGGGTCTCGGTGCATCGTCACCAGAAACCGCCGTCCTCGGCGAATGACCTCCACGACAAGGTCGAACATTTGCCCTCCCGAGCTACGAGGCCCCCACAGTGGGTGGATTCCCCTGGGCATTATTAGGCTACTAGACCCGGTGGTGTTCGTAAACCGAAAAGCGCAACGCCCAAATCGGCGGGCACCTCGGCAAGGAGGCCACTTCGGCTCGAGGACCGCGCAGGGCTCCGAACGGGGCGTAAGTGCTCGCCCCCTCATGATCGCTGCCGGCCATTATTCTCCTGGCTCGGACTCCTCTTCCCTATCGACGTCCTTGGTATCGGCTTCATGGACTTCCTCGTCCTGACGCCTAAGCTCGGGCAGCTCGGCAAGAAGCCTGTTCATCCTATCTCCATAGGCGACTGAAGGGTCGTACTCGAAACGAAGGGAAGGTATGACCCGAACGTTCATGTGACGCGCCAGGTGTCTTTGAATGAAGCCGCGCGCCGCTTCGAGGCCTCGGCCCGTCGACTCAATGTCCTCCTCCTCCCCGAGCACCGTGAAATAGACAGTGGCCACCGAGAGATCCCTGCTGACCTTGGCCCCCGTAATGGTCGTCAGCTCATGGATACGGGGATCCTTGAGACGACCCTTGCTCAAGAGAAGAGTAATCTCTTCCTGGATGACGCTTCCAAGCCTTTGGGTGCGCCGCGTCATGGGGCGTTTCCTAAGGGGCGCGATGTAGAGGGCTTAGTCATCGGCCTTGCCATCACTCTTCGAGCCGAAGCCCAGACTCCCCGGTCGAATGATGGCTCGTCGCGTGCTCGAGCTTTCCTCCGGCTCACCAGCCCCTTCCAGCCCGAGTGCATCCTCTCCGAGACCGAACTTGTCCGCATAGCTCTCCACCTCCAGCTCGCCCACCAGATCCGTATAGTCAACGACTTCGGTCTCCGAAGAGACCACTTGCCCAAGCCCACTGTCCTCAATGAAGTCGAGCAGCCTCTGCAAGACCTTCTCTATCTTTCGCCCATCGGCACCGACGGTGCAGAAACCCAAGACAGCACGTTGGTGCACGTCCTGATCCGCCACCTCCGCCGCCGAAACGTGGAAACGGGCCCGCACCCGATCGAGCAGCTTTCGAACGACCGAGCGCTTGCCCTTCAGGGAGTCGTTGCCTGGAAGGACCAGGCCTATCCTCGAGATTCCTACTATCACAGCGAGGGTCGGATCTCCTCGATCTCGAATATCTCGAGGATGTCACCCTGTTGAACGTCGTTGAAACCGGCAATGCCAACGCCACACTCGTAGCCGCTGGCGACCTCCTTGACATCGTCCTTGAAGCGCTTGAGGCCCTCGACCCTGCCTTCGTGGATCTTCTCGCCATCGCGCTTGACCCGAACATGCGCCCCGCGCTGCACCTTTCCTTGCGTCACGGCACAGCCGGCGATGGTACCCTTCCCGCTGATACGGAATACGTCCCGGACCTCCGCCTTGCCGATATCGTTCTCCTTGCGGATCGGTTCGAGAAGCCCTTCCATCGCGGCCTTCACGTCGCTGACGGCATCGTAGATGACCTGATACGTTCGAATCTGAACGCCTTCATGCTCGGCTATGCGCTTGGCCTTGGCATCTGGCTTGGTGTTGAAGCCAATGATGATCGCGTTCGATGCCGCGGCAAGCATGACATCGGACTCCGAGACCGCCCCGACTCCGTCGTGCAAGAACCTGAGCTTGACCTTGGGACCGGACAGCTTGTCCAAGGCAGCGGTCACCGCCTCGATGGAGCCCTGCACATCCGCCTTGACGACCAGCGGTAAGTCCTTTTGCTCGCCTTCCTTCATCTGGCTGAAGAGCTCCTCGAGAGTAGCCTTCTTGCGAGATGGGCCGGCCATGTCCTTGAGGCGATCCTTGGTGGTGTTCCTTTCCGCCAGATCACGAGCAGCCTTCTCGTCCTTGACGACGAAGAACTGTTCGCCGGCGCTGGGAATACCGTTTAGGCCCAGAATCTCCACGGGCATGCTCGGAGTGGCTTCCTTCACGACCTTGCCGGTGTAGTCGAGCATTGCCCGCAGCTTGCCGTAGTTCATGCCGGTGAAGACGACATCGCCCCTTTGCAAAGTGCCTTCCTTGACTAGAACCGTCGCCACCGCTCCCCGCCCCTTCTCCAGCTTCGACTCAACGACGAAACCTCTCGCGGCGATCTTTTCCGGGGCTCGAAGGTCTAGTAGCTCCGCCTGCAAGAGCACCATCTCGAGGAGCTTGTCTATGCCTTCGCCCGTCTTCGCGGAGACATCCACGACTATGATATCGCCGCCCCACTCCTCCGGAATGAGCTCGTGCTCGGTGAGGCCCTGACGAACGCGCTCGGGGTTGGCCTGTGGCAAATCGCACTTGTTCACGGCCACCACGATGGGCACATTGGATGCCTTTGCGTGATTTATCGCCTCTATGGTCTGCGGCATGATCGAGTCGTCCGCCGCCACCACGAGGATGACCAGATCGGTTACCTGGGCACCACGAGCCCTCATCGCGGTGAAAGCCTCGTGACCCGGCGTATCGAGGAAGGTGACCGACCCCTCACCAACCTGGACCGAGTATGCCCCGATGTGCTGAGTGATGCCTCCAGCCTCGCCGGCAGCCACCTTCGTCTTACGAATATGATCCAGCAAGGAAGTCTTGCCGTGGTCCACATGCCCCATCACGGTCACGACCGGCGGCCTTGGAGCAGCCTCCTGCTCCTCGACGTCTTGGCCCGCACCATTGGCGAGAATGTCCTCCAACTCGACACCGACCTTCCTGACCTCGTAGTCGAACTCCTGCGCAACGAGGGAGGCGGTATCTATGTCTACGTACTGGTTGGCCGTGGCCGGGGTTCCAAGCTGCATCAGCTTGCGAATCAGGTCGGTGAGCTTCACGCCCATTTGCTTGGCAAACTCCCCGACCTGAATGGAAGCTTCCACCTTGACCACTCGCTTGTGTGCCGCGGCCTGAGTGACCTCGGTCTTCTTGCCCTTCTTGGTAGGCCTCTTCTTCCGGCCGCGAATAGGCACGAACGAGCGCTCCCTAGCCAGGGAAAGCAGCTCCGTCTTGGAGTAGGCCTCCTTGGCCCGACGCGCTCCGGCCGGAGGCTTCTTCTTGCCCGCCTTATCCTTCGTGACATCCACCAACTCACGATCACGGCCTTGAACGTCGGTGACGACCTGGTACTCCTTGATTGGGCCGATCCTACGACCCGCGCCGGCCTCACCGCTCTTGGGAGCAGGTGGCGTCTTCGGCTTAATGGGAATGGCCGCCCGCTTGATCACCACGGCTTGCGTCGATGTGGGCTCCTTCAGCTCCGGGGTAGCCGGAGGCGTGGGGGCAGACTCCTGCTCCTCGGCGGCACCGTTGCCTTGCTCGGACAAGCCCTCCTCATGCTGTATGTCTTGGGTCGACGGGCCATCGACTCCAGGAGAAACCTGCTCCGGCTCTACGGGCGCAGCCTCGCCGCCAGCCTGCTGGGCTGCCGCGCCATCCTGCTCCGGGGACTCCTTCTCTACCGATGGAGCCCCAACATCGGCCGATACATCCGCTTCGGTCTCGAGAGCGGCCGAGCCATCCTGGGCCACGGCTTGGGCCTCTTGCAAGCCGTCCTCGATGGGAGGTTGCGGCGGTGGTGTAGCGGCGGCCCCTTCCGCGTCCGAACCAACTTCCTGCAAGGTCCTGGCCTGCTCCGTCGTCTTGAGAACCTCCTCGTCCTTAGTTTCCTGACCGGGGACGATTCGAGTCTCGGTGACGACCTGAGTCTCACCGCGGCTAACCTTTCGACGCCTTCGAACGACCCCTGCCCCCATGGAGGGAGGGGGAGCCTCGGTCTTGGGCGCTTCGGCGTCACCACGAATCCTGGCCATGGCCGCCTCGGCCTCGACATCCTCGAGGCTCGAGGAATGTGTACGGACGTCGAATCCGAGCTTCTGGAGCTTCTCGACGACCTCCTTGTTGGGGAGGCTCAGCTCCTTTGCTATCTCATGGACACGCTTCTTGGCCATCTGTCTGTTCTGCCTTTAGTGAGATTACGTCTACATGGCGACCCACCCCGTCGCCTTCATTACTGCCTCTGCAACCCCCGAGGAACCCTCGATGGGCCTACGAAATGCACGAACGAGCCTTCGTCCGACAAGCCCCCGCTCGATGCAACCCGCGTCTCGATGCAGGTAAGCACCCCGCCCCGGCCGGCATTTCGCTTTGTCCAGCTCAATCTTATCGTCGTTAGAAACAAGAACAATCCTCAAAAGATTATGCTTCGCCTCTCTCTTCCCACATCCAATGCAGGTACGAATGGGCACTCCACCGCTCACGGCGTCGATCTGCCCTCGGCGGCGGATGCCTCATCCGCCTGGCCAGCCGTGCCGGAATCGGCACCCTCCTCTCCCTGCTCAATCTCCGAGGTCGCGGACGTTTCGTTCGAGACCTCCCCACCGAGAGGCGCATCACCAGTTCCCTCTGCCTCCTCATGCCCAGTCGAAGCTTCCGGGCCCGCCTCGGCCTCCAGCTCCATGCGCAGCCTTGCTTCCTCCTCGAGGTAGTGACCCGCGGCCGTCTTCACCTGTCGAGCCTTCTTGAGGCCGATGGCGGTAGCTTCGCCGAGCTTTATGGGATCCTCTTCCCGCACGATGTCTTCCACGGTGTGGTAGCCAGCGGAGGCAAGCTGCTCAACAGTTCGTTCGCCCACTCCACGAACGCGCAAGAGCCTCTCCTGCTGTGAAAGCTCGTCGGGATGTCTGCGCATTTCGCGCTGGCGATCCTGCTCCTTCTGTTGCTCGATCTCCAGCTCCCTTTCCACGTCTCGAGAGGCCTGCTCACGGGCGTTGTTTCTAATCTCCTCGACCTTTTCCGGATCCACTCCCGGGATCTGCTCCAGGACCTCTGGGTTGGCATCGGCAATATCGGAGGCACGACGGAATCCATGGGCGAAGAGACTCTCCACCAGTTCATTGCCGACACCCTCGATCGAGCCCAATGACTGCTCGGCGAATTCACGAAGCTCCTTGGCCCTACTCTCGCTGTTGATATCCAGCTTCCACCCAGTTAGGCGAGCGGCCAGACGAACGTTCTGGCCCTTTCGGCCTATGGCCAAGGACAGCTGATCGTCGGGGACGATTATCTCCATTGCCCGGTTCGCCTCGTCGATGAGAACTCGCGCGACCTGGGCGGGAGCGAGGGCCGAGCAAACGAACCGTGCCGGATCCTCATCCCAAGGCACTATGTCGATCTTCTCTCCTCGCAGCTCCTGGACGACGGACTGGACGCGACTGCCCTTCATGCCCACGCACGCGCCAACGGGATCCACCTGCGAATCGCGACTGGAAACGGCGATCTTGGCGCGGCCGCCAGGCTCTCGAGCAGCGCACTCTATGGTGACTATACCTTCGTAGATCTCCGGGACCCACATCTCGAAGAGCTTCACGAGAAGCTGCTCGCTCGCTCTGGAAAGCACGATCTGCGGTCCCTTCGAGTCCCGCAGAACCTCCGAGACATACGCCTGGATACGGTCACCTGCTCGATAGCTCTCCCTCGGCACCTGCTCTCGAACGGGGAGGACACCTTCCACCCCGCTGACGTCCACGATGATGTTTCCCCGTTCGAACCTGCGCACCACGCCGGTAATCAGCTCACCAGCCCTATCGCGGAAAGCATTGAAGACGTTTTCTCGCTCGGCATCCCGAACTCTCTGGATGATGACCTGCTTGGCGGTCTGCGCGGCGATTCGGCCGAACGCGCGCCTGTGCGTCTGTATCTTGAGTATGTCGCCGTAGCGCTCATCCTGTATTCGAGCCTCCTCGGCATCCTCCTCGCGATAGAAGATCTGGAAGAGCAGCTCGTCGCCATCCTCGGCTTCGATGCCTTTCTCCCTAGCCTCATCAACCGTAATCTGGTTGACCGGGTCAGTGATCTCATCGACCACCGTGAGGGCCTGGAAGACCTCGACCACCCCTTTTTCCTCGCTGTACTGCGCCTCTATCAGACGCTCTTCGCCGAAGGTCTTGAGGGCGGCGTGCTGGATGGCCTGCTCCAACGTCTCGACCAGGACGGAGCGCTCAACGCCCTTCTCCTTGGCAACCTGGTCGAGGATCAGGTTCATATTGACTCCACCTGGCGTCATCGTCTCTCCTCGTCATACTGGTACGCCACACGGGCCCGCTGTATGGCCTCGTGGGGTACCTCGTGTACATGGCCATCGACATCGATTCTTACGAGGCCTTGCCGAAAACCCTTCAAGACACCGAAAAAATTACGCCTTCGAACCGGCTCACCAACATCGAGAGGTTCCACCGTCCGCAAGCGAACATGCTCTCCCGCGTAACGGTCGAAGTGCTCCGGTTTTCGAAGAGGGCGGTCCAGCCCCGGGCTAGAAACCTCCAAATGGTAGGCGTGATCGATTGGATCCTCCACATCGAGCATGGGCTCCACCAATCTACTGACCTTCGTGG
>SKWY01000339.1 GCA_007128675.1 Deltaproteobacteria bacterium
ACTTAAAATCCGCTTCCAGAGATGGAGTAAGGGTTCGAGTCCCTTCGCCCGCATAGGGGTTTGGGCGGTAGCGAGATGATCGAAAGGCCAGCTCGGCCAAAGCGCGCCTCCCCTCCGGGTCCCTGCCTCGGGCTGACGGGATTAATGAAGGCTAGCGGCGTAAAGAGTAACTCGACGTAACTGAATGTGGCTCCCGGCTCGAAGGCGCGCCGATAGACTCCCTGTAAGACCCTGCGTAAGAGTATTCGACAAACGAAGTAGACCGGTCCGACAGGAATAGTGTCGCGGCGGCTTGCCCGGCTATTGCGAGACCCAGGATAAGCATTACGGCGCCCGTTGCTATTTCCACCTTGGGAAGATGACGGTTCATCCGCCGCAGGACTGGAACGATGCGATGGGCCATGAGGCTGATGGCCAGCAGCGGCAGGCCCATGCCCATGCTGTAGACAAAAAGATACCCCGCGCCAGCCAGCGCGCTGTCGGTCGTCCCGGCCGTATATGCCAGCACCGAACCAAGAATAGGACCCACGCAGGGAGTCCAGCCCAGCGCAAACACGACGCCAAACAAAAAGCCGTCCAAGGCCTTGGAGCCAGTCTTTGCTCCATCGAGCTTCACGGTCCGATCGAGGAACCCCAAGCGTATCAGGCCCAGATACTTCAAGCCGAAGGCGGCGATTAAGAGCCCGCCCACGATCAGCATCAGATGCCGGTGTTCGTGCAAAAGCACCCCCACGCTCGATGCGCCCAGACCAAGGAGCGTGAAGACCAGACTGAAGCCTCCCACGAACAGCACCGCCGCCCCTAGCAGCCGAAATCTGGTCCCCGGTGTCTTCGCCGAGTCTAGGCTCGCCCCCAGCAGCAGCGCCAGATAGACGGGGAGCATCGGAAAAACGCAAGGCGAGGCGAGCGTGAGGACCCCTGCTCCAAAGATTGCCATGAGGCCGTATTCCATTAGTGAGCTCTTCGCCTTTTTCCACAAAGACCTATGGCCACCGCCTCCGTGTGATGGAGCCGGCAGCGCAGCCTTCCACTTGGGTCCAGGCCGGGATCCCGAGTCCGGTCTCCCCGCATTGTTGGAAACAGCATAGCTGGGGTCTTGGCTGTGACCAATCCACGAACGGACGAGTCACCGAGCAACCGCTTTCGCAACCGGTGAAGCAACAGCACAAACAGACCTCCCTTGAGCTGCCGATTGTGATGCCTCAATATGGACGCGGGGCCAAAGCGCCAAGCGTCATTGTCCTACTCGGAATCGTCTTGCGTCCAAGTGTCGGGAGCGCCGCAGCCATGGGTGCAAATGAGGCCTCTGTCGAATGCGAGACTAGCGGGGAGTGCCATACCAACCGAACCCAACTTGTCACAGGCAAGGTCAACTAGGTTGTCGTTTGGCCCCAAGCCTGGAAGAATCCCCGGCCAGACCAAAAACGTCTAGCCGGAGGAATCGATGATGCGCCGCATCCATCATGTCTGTGGTGGCTTGCTCATAGCCTTCTTCTGCCTATCCCTACCCTCTACCGCCCTCGCCGAGCCTGATGTCGTCGTTCTCGATGTCGAGGCGCCGGAAAGGCTCTACTTCGGGTTCCCACACACGATAGGCGCGACGATCGCAAACATCGGCACGTCCGAAGCATTGGGCTTCGACTATCGAGTCGTCCTTTCGACCACACGCTTCATCACCCTGCACGATCCGACGATTTACGAAGGAGGCCCAATATCTTTGGCGCCTTCGGCTGAGTTCAACCTGTCCGTGGAGGTGGAGATCACCGAGAACGTCCCTCCAGGATGGTACTACGTCGGCCTCATTCTGGATCCCACGGGTGAGCTTTCGGAGACGAACGTTCACAACAACGTGCTGGCTGCCGACCATAGATCGCTGCTGCACGACCCGGCTCCGAACCTTGTCGTGTCGGAGGTTCAATCAGAGAGCAGAGGCGCCGCCGGGGAGACAACAAGAGTGGTCTTCGAGATTGAGAACAGGGGCAATCTGGAGGCGGACTTCGAGTATGGCATCTACATCTCCCGAAACGAGCTTATCAGCTCCCATGACGAGCTCCTCTTCCTTGGAATGACACACCTTGCCCCTGATGAGTCGATAAGAGAGTCGGAGCACGTACTCCTGCCCGAGGCTCTGCCTCCAGGCGAGTACTACCTTGGGGTAATAGCCGATCCCTTCGAGGAGCTGGTCGAGCCGGACGTCAGCGGGAACGCTGGCCGGGCCGAGCACCCAATCGAGACCCAAGAGGCGGCACTTCGGCTCGCCACCTCCTGGGTTCCAGAGGCCCTTGTGGGCGAGAGCTACTCCTGGGGCCTCGTCGCTATGGGCGGCACAGGGGAGTACGTCTACTCGATCGCCGACGGCGCCCTACCTCCCGGGATCGAGCTGGATTCGGCGCATGCCGAGATTCATGGGGTCGCCGAGGAAGAAGGAGAATGGCCTTTCGTGCTGGAGGTGCGCTCAGGCGGTCTCTCGGCGTTCTCCGGCTATGTGCTGAGGGTGGTGCGGCGACAGATCACGCTCGCATTGGATGTCGATACTCTTCTCCCAGCCATACAGAACACCCCCTACGAGATGAGACTGGCCGCCGTCGGTGGCCAGCCCCCATACAGCTGGTCCGCGGAAGGTCTGCCGCCCGGCATCCTCGTCGATCCCGAGGGCAAGCTACATGGCGAGACATCGGCGCAAGGAAGCTTCTCGGTAAACATTTGCGTGCTCGACAATCAAGAGAGTAGATCCTGCCGCGACCTTTTGCTTCGTGTCGTTGAAGCGGG
>SKWY01000011.1 GCA_007128675.1 Deltaproteobacteria bacterium
CCTATACATGGCTCACCCGAAGAGCCGCCGCGACCCAAGCACGGGATCTCCGGCTGCTCGGGTTCAACATGAACCTGGCTCCCGTGCTCGACGTGAACAGCAATCCTATCAATCCGGTAATCGGCATCAGAAGCTTCGGGGAGGATCCGGCTCTGGTGTCCACTCACGGGGCGGCCTACGTCGAGGGCCTGCAATCTAGGGGAGTGGCCGCGGTAGCCAAGCATTTTCCAGGACACGGGGATACTCAGGACGACTCCCACTACGCTCTACCGACCCTTTTGCATGCCAAGGAAAGGTTGCTGCAGGTCGAGCTTGCTCCCTTCAAGGCCGCCATAGACGCGGGTCTGGACTCGGTGATGACCGCCCACATAGCTCTGCCGAAGATCGAGGGAAGAGCGGATGTGCCCGCCACCGTATCGCGGGCGGTTCTTACGGGGCTGCTAAGAGAGGCTTTGGACTTCGACGGCGTGATCGTGACCGATGGTCTCGAGATGCAGGCGATCGCCGACACCTATGGCTCCGGACCGGCCGCGGTCAAGGCATTCCTCGCCGGGGCCGACATGATGCTCATCCTCTGGTTCCCCGACCGGCGGCAAGAAGTCTACGAGGCTCTCCTCGAAGCGACACGGGACGGGACAATCAGCGAGGAACGGCTGGAGCAATCTCTTCGGCGAATTCTCGGTCTGAAGGTACGCCGCGATCTGTTCGAGCCGCCGCCGCCGCTCGAGGAGGCCCTCGCCTCCCTTGGAGACGGCGAGCATGGCCGAAAGATCGCCGACGAGATCGCCTCGAGATCAGTGACCCTGATTCGCGGCAAGGCGGGACTCGCCCCAATAGACACCAACGAGTACAAACGAATCCTCGTGCTCTCGGCGAACCGTGCCTTCGCCGCCGAAATGAATGCACGGTTTCCCGGGGCGCGCATCATTCAGACTCCGGCCGTCCCTTCCACACAGCGACGAGAGAACGATCTGGCCACGGCACGCCGGCTCGCGAGTGAGGCCGATCTAGTCGTCATAGGCGTCATGAATAGGCATCAGGTCCCCATGGTTCGAGGGCTGGCAGCGAGCAAGGTGCCGAGGCTCGTCGTGTCAATGGGTTCTCCCTACTTGCTCTCACAATTCCCAGACGTCGAGGCTTATCTTGCCACCTACTCCTATCAGCCTCCATCTGGGCGGGCGGCCGCCCGTTTTCTTGCAGGCGACATTCAGGCCGCCGGAAGACTGCCCGTCTCTCTCCCAGGGCTATATCCCATAGGCCATACCGCGGCACGCGACGAACGAGACGTCTCGGAATAAGCAGAGCTGTCTTCCACGCGGCGAAGAGCCGGCAGACCTCCCAATATGTGTTCACGCAAGGAGAGCCAATGATCCGTACGACAGCGATGGGGAAACAGTCCAGCGTCGAGGTTCCGGTCATGCTCGAGAGTACCCAAACTGGTCTTGCGACTATCCTGCTGGCCTGTGCCCTTCTGCTATCAGCCTGCGCCACCTCCGGCTCATCATGGGCAGAAGGCACCTCGGACGACGCTCCACTGACCAAGCTTCGAATCGGAGATCGCATCGAGGGCAGCCTGCACGAGAGCAGCCAACGCAACTTCAAGGACGGGAGCCCAAGAGATCTGTTCGAGCTAAGGGGAATTGCGGGATCCGCCGTGGAGATAACGGCATCCTCCAACGACCTCGATTCCACCTTGACTCTGTACACTCCGGATGGAGCCCTTCTCGCCATAAAGGACGCGGTCGCCGAGGAAGACTCCGAGACCCGACTTCAAACGCTTCTTCCCAAAAGCGGCACCTACCTACTGGTTATGAGCAGCGGCAATGCGGGCCAAACGGGTGCCTACACGCTAGCGGTGAACAGGCTGTCTTTCACCAAGGGTGGAGGACTCGATATCCCTTCGAGAATCACAGGTCTCCTTCATGCAAACGATGAAGCGATGATCGTCCGAAACACCTTCGTGGACCGCTTCCTCATCGAAATAGAAGAGACAAAGACGATCGTGGCCGAGATGAACTCGAAAGAGGTCGACGCCTACCTCTTCTTGACCGACTCGAGAGGGGGAGTAATCCTGGCGGAGAACGACGACGCCCACCCCGGTACGACCAACGCCCGCCTGACCATGGAGCTTCGCCCAGGTTCGTATCAGCTTCTCGCCACGACATACCACCCGGAGAGCCAGGGGCTATACGAACTCTCCGTTCGAGAGCTGAAGGTCGTGGACGGGGGGGCGCTGACGATCCCGGGAAATGTAACTGGACGGCTACGTGATGCCGACCCCATCCGTCCCCCACGAGGGACTCTCTATCACTCCTATGACCTAGAGGCAGATGAGAAGAAGACGGTAATCATCGATATGAAGTCGAACGACCTCGATGCATATCTCTACCTGTTCGCCTTGGAAGAAGGCGAAGAGACACTCCTGGAAGAAAACGACGACAGGCCGGGTGGTGGCACTGACGCGCGTATAGTCAGGGAGCTGACGCCGGGAGGTTATCGCATCGTGGCAACCTCCTACCGTCCAAACGAAACGGGAATATACGAATTGAGCACACAGGCAGTGAGCATTGCCGACAGCTCCGACCTATCTGTACCGGGCCAAGGCACTTGGTTCTTGGGCGGGAGCGACAGCCAACCACGTGGCGCCCGGGGTGTCCTTCAGGATCGTCACACTCTCATCATCGATGAGCAAGCGACCATACAAATCGACATGCGCTCGGACTGCTTCGATGCCTACCTGATTGTCCTGGCTGGTGACGGGTCCACC
>SKWY01000471.1 GCA_007128675.1 Deltaproteobacteria bacterium
CGGTGAGCGTTTGCGTCTCGAGATAGAGGCGGGAGCCGATTTCGACGGGGACGGTTATCACGCCGACTGGGCCGGAGGCGATGATTGCGACGACTCGGATCCAACCGTATATCCCGGTGCCCCAGAGCTATGCGATGGGAAAGACAACAACTGCAACGGCCTTATCGACGAAGACCTCGTGCGCGAGTGCGACCTCGGCTGCGGCCCAGGTTTCGAGTACTGCTCGAATGGAGAGTGGGTGGGCTGCGATGCGCCACAGCTCGTGAATGGAGAGTGTCGCGACTCTTCGTTCGAGGCCTTGACGTTTACGGGTACGGGCTTTGTTTGCGCGCCCACACCAGGGGCTACTGGCGCGAGAGGGACATCCCTTCCCTTCGTTGTTCTCGTGTTATTTCTCGCGATGTATAGGGCCTCTGGGTCGCCATGGGCCCTGTGCCGTCGATCCCTCACTACGTCCTCCGGCCCGGAAAGTGAGCGCTCGAGCAGGCGCGATTGCCGACGTGGGCATCAGTGCGCGCTCACCAATGCGGGCAAATCGCAAAGAAGCCGTTCACCAACGTGCATGGGAGAACGCGGTAAACAGCCTGAGAATGGGCTCCAACAAGCCGGGGTAAAGGGCAGCTGTTAAGTGCCTCCGCAATCCCCGGAGACTGCTCGAGTTTGGACCTACTCATTGAGACTCTCTATCTCATCAAAATGATCGCATAGGTCATTTCTGGTGAGCACAGGTGGGTCAGTTTTCGTTAGCAGCCAGGTTTTGGGGCAGAGTATGGTGACTCCCATGGGTATCGAACTCGAAGGCCTCCACTTCCTGGTGACCTATCGCTGCACCTACACTTGTGAGCACTGCTTTCTTTGGAGTGGGCCGGAGGCCGCGGCCACCATGACGCTGGACCGGATGACCGACCTGATGGACCAGGCGGTGGACTGCGGAGTGCGAAGCGTCTACTTCGAGGGCGGCGAGCCCATGCTCGCCTACCCCATCGTGTTGGAGGCGGCGAGGCACGCCCGGTCGAGAGGCCTCGATTGGGGGCTGGTGACCAACTGCTACTGGGCGACGTCGGTTCAGGACGCCATCGTCTGGCTCGAGCCCCTGATCGATCTAGGCATTTCCGACCTCTCGCTCTCTTCCTACGCCTACTTCGTCGAAGGCGCAGACGAGGCGAACCTTCGAAATGCGGCGCTTGCGTCGCGGGAGCTGGGCCTGCCGGCCGGCGTGCTCGAGGTCGGAGCGCCGGCGTGTCTCGGGATCGAGGTGGCCGCGGGCGAGCCCGCGCCCGTCATGTACAAAGGCAGGGCCGCCGAGAAACTCGGCGACGCGCGGGCGAGTCGAAAGCCCGAGGAGCTGGTCACCTGTCCATACGAAGACCTCGCCGATCCCGGGCGCGCCCACGTGGGGGCGAGCGGAGACCTCCAGGTCTGTCAGGGAATCAGTGGAGGAAACGTTTTCATCGACGGATTGGCCAAGGTTCTCGAGGAGTACGATGCCCGCGCGCGACCGATCTTTCGCGAGCTCCTCGCAGGTGGCCCGGCCGCTGTCGCCAAGGCGCACGGCCACGTGCCCAATCGCGCCCTCTACGCGGACGAGTGTCACCTCTGCTACGAGGTGCGCCTCGCGCTGCGCAAGCTCGGCCGTCACCCAGACGTGCTCGCGCCCGGGGAGAGCTACGGAGAGGGCGTGAACGACTGAGGTGAATAAGCGCCGGCGCTTGAGGGGGCCGAATACAGGACAGGATGGAGAGCCGGTTCCTCCGCCCCGCTCCGGACCGACGTCTATCAGGGACTCGGCCTGGTCCATGCAAACGTCGCCGTAAGTCCGCGTATTTTCGTCGCGGCCCTTGGCGCCAACCGCCGCTTTCGAGAGCGCTCCCTTCGGGCCCTTCTTTCGAGATAGTGAAATCCATCCGAGAAGCGATAGTCGCCGAAGTAGCACTTCTTGAGAGAAGTACCTCCCTTGAAGGCAAGGCTTTCTCCAAGCTCATCATCAACTGCGATGCCCGCCAATATCCATGACAGTAGATAATCGCGTTCGACCACCTCCCAAGGAACCGCAAGCCTGTCTCGAGCCTGAATCAAACGTGTCCTCAGCGGTCTCATGTTTGAACCTTTCCCGGCAGGTTTTCCTGAATCATCCAACGGCGATCGTACGGACCCTTCCGGGGTCCAGTCGGATCCAGCAACCGGTATCCCTTGATGGGCACCTGCTGCAGGCGTGCCAGATGCTTGGTCGTGACTCCCTGCCGCTCGAGTACCCACCCAAGGCGCTTCGTTGTTGAGGCATCGAGCCTCAAGGCATACTCGATGAGCTTATCCACATCGAGGCTCGACGCTTGTTGTCCGAAAGCGTGGAGCACCTCCGCGAAGTCTCCGCAGTATCTGGGCATTGTCAGGCCATCGAGAAGAGTTCTCTCCGGGTCTGTGATCTCGATGCGAGCCTCGTCGATCCAGATCTTTCTGACTCCGAAGAAACGCTCCGGCTTCACCTGGATGAAGTGAAATGGCACCCCGCGAGCAACAAACTCTGTGGCCTTTGTGCCGCGCGCCCTGGGAGGCGAGGCATCGGTGGTCGTGAGGACGTAGACCCGGTGTGGGATTTGTTCCGTCATGCCGTGGTGGCTCATTGCGGACCAGTGGCTGATGGCAGCCGGCGACACGAGAGCCATTGCTATCTCGAACTCATGTACCGCCGGGACCCCTGGGATGGAAGAAGACAGAGCGTAGAGCCCTCGGCGGAGGCGCACTACCCAGCCGTTGCGTGCGA
>SKWY01000475.1 GCA_007128675.1 Deltaproteobacteria bacterium
CATAAGGTAGCGGACCTCTCCCTTGCGGACTGGGGCCGCCGTGAGATCGAGATTGCCGAGACCGAGATGCCGGGCTTGATGGCCCTTCGCGAGGAGTACGGCCCAAGCAAGCCACTGAAGGGAGCCAGGGTGGCTGGCTGCCTTCATATGACGATCCAGACCGCGGTATTGATCGAAACGCTGCTCGAGCTGGGCGCCGAGGTCACCTGGACAAGCTGCAACATCTACTCCACGCAGGATCACGCGGCGGCCGCCATGGCGCTGGCCGGTGTGCCCGTATTCGCCTGGAAGGGCGAGTCCGAGGAGGAGTACTGGTGGTGCATCGAGGAGCAGCTAGCCGCGTTCGCCGGCGGAAAGGGGCCAAATCTGCTCCTAGACGACGGCGGCGATCTTACGAAGGTCGTCCATGAGAAGCACCCGAGGCTCTTCGAAGGCCCCGAGGGTATCCGAGGTCTTTCGGAGGAGACCACCACGGGAGTGCATCGCCTTTACGACATGGCAAGGCTAGGAACCTTGAAATGCCCCGCCATCAACGTAAACGACTCGGTCACCAAGTCGAAGTTCGACAACCTGTATGGCTGCCGGGAGTCCCTTGTCGATGGGATCAAGCGCGCCACCGACGTGATGATCGCGGGCAAGGTCGTGGTCGTCGCAGGCTATGGCGATGTCGGTAAGGGGTGCGTGCAGTCGATGGCCAGCCTCGGGGCTCGCGTGCTCGTAACGGAGATCGACCCAATCTGCGCCTTGCAGGCGGCAATGGAAGGCTACCAGGTCGTGACGATGGAGGAAGCGGCCCCAATCGGCGACATATTCGTGACGGCAACCGGCTGCTGCGACGTCATCACCGGCGAGCACCTCTCGAAGATGAAGAACGAGGCCATCGTATGCAACATCGGTCACTTCGACAGCGAGATCGATGTTCGCTGGCTAGAGGAGAATGCCCGCTTCGAGGAGATCAAGCCGCAGGTGGATCATTGCGTGCTCGATGATGGCAGGAGAATCATCCTCCTTGCTCGTGGCCGGCTGGTTAACCTCGGATGCGCAACGGGCCATCCCTCCTTCGTAATGAGCAACTCCTTCTCGAATCAGGTAATCGCTCAGATCTCCCTCTGGACGGAGCCGGAGCGCTACGAGGAGCGCGAGGTCTACGTGCTTCCCAAGGACCTGGATGAGAAGGTCGCCCGGCTCCATCTGGGCAAGCTCGAGGCTCACCTCACCCGTCTCAACGATAAGCAAGCCGCTTATCTCGGGGTGCCCGTGGAGGGCCCATTCAAGCCCGATTACTATCGGTACTAAAGCGTATCTTCTTTCCAACAACCCAATCGGAGCCAGCAGCTCATGACGAAGATCTCCATGGACTTCGCCTTCTGTGCCGCCCATCATCTGCCGCGCTCGACGGGCCGATGCAAGAGCACTCACGGGCACAACTACAAGCTGCGCGTGACCCTCGCCGGCCACCCGGATCCCGCAACCGGCATGATCATGGACTTCTATGAGCTTCAAGAACTCGTGGAAGACCGAGTCATCTCCGTCCTCGATCATTCGAGCCTCAACGACCTACTCGAGAACCCTACCGCCGAGCTCATCGCCGCATGGATCTGGGATCGACTCGCGAAGGACTTGCCCCAGCTTTACGAGCTCGGCCTCTGGGAGGTGAGCGATTGCTTCGTGACCTACCGCGGCCGAACGGAAGGCCCAGCGGCGAGTTGAGATGCCCTGCTCCAATCCACCACCGTCCGATCTTCCCAAGGGGAACGCTTCGTCGACAGAGAAACGCAAGACCGATAGCACCGGGACCATGAAACGACCTTTTGATCGTGACGCCATGGCAAGAGCTGTCGCGGACTTCATTTGCGCTGCCGGCTTCGAGAAGAGCGACCCCAATCTTCAGGACACCCCAAGGCTCGTCGCCGATGCATGGGCGAATGAACTGTTGGCGGGGTATGAAACCGATCCGGCACACCTACTCTCCAAGACGGCGCCCGCCCCTCATCGGCAGCCGGTGTTCCTGACCGGAATTTCGTTTGTTGGCGTTTGCCCCCATCATCTGCTTCCGTATGAGGGAGTAGCACACATAGGCTACCTCCCTGATGAGAGAATCGTGGGTTTCGGCACGCTGGTCCGGCTCGTCACGATGCTTGGCGCTCGCCTGATTCTGCAGGAAGACTTGGCTGAAGCGGTAGCGCGAACCCTGCTGGCACACCTGAGCGCCAGGGGCGCGGGGTGCATCATCGAAGCAAAGCAAGGATGCGTGGCGTTTCGGGGAGTGCGCCAGCCCCAAGTACGCACGATTACGAAGGCCTGGGCCGGCTCACTGGAGGATCCTTCTTGCCCTGAACGAATCTCTTTCGAGGCTTCATTGGGGGCCCAGGTCAGCAGTCCTGATTCTCCTAGTGATTGACATCGGTTAGGACCTGCCGCCTTCCCCGCCGAATCGGCCTTGTTGCCTCGCCGAACAAACGCGGGAGGCAGAGCCGTTCGACAGCCCCCCCTTGATATGGTAGGAGTAGGACATACATGAAGGCGGGTCCGCCGCATGAATCTGTGGCATGATGGTGCGGTCGGTCGTCGTCTTGTCCCGTGCTGATCGATGGAAGCAAATCCAAGTCTAGGTATCAATCACGAGTTGCCGAAGCATGTGCTCGGGGGTGTCCTCGCCCAATAAAGGGGGGTACAGAGGATACGATGGAAAACGAGCCCGTAGCTCGACGCGAACGCATATTGGTCGTAGATGACGACCCA
>SKWY01000013.1 GCA_007128675.1 Deltaproteobacteria bacterium
AAGCGGCGTAGTCGAGAATAACTGCCCCGTCCTGTCCCAAAAAGCAGATCGAACCTTATTCTGGCACGCGAGAGTGAGGGCGCTATCCTCGATGGATGTCGCCTAACCCACTGCATTTGCTAATTCTTACTGCCGCCGGCTGGCTCAATCGAGAATAGCGCACTCAAGCTCGCTGCCGGTCACCTACTCTGACGTTTTGTAACGTGATTTCAGTAGGTTAAGGAGGGGGGCTCCCACATTGGCCCCCTTGACGCGCAAGCCTAGGGTCAGCAATGAGTGGTAACGAGGTGATCCGGCCACGTTGCCGACCCGCGGCACGCTCGCGTGTCGCGAGAGGAAACCTCCACGCCGGCCATGTGCCGCGTGGACCCGTTCGAAGGGGGGATCCCATGAGACGAGTCACTGTCTGGTTGGTTGCTGTATCGAGCCTCTTTGCGTTTCTGGCGTGCCAGCCGCCGTCCGGGCCACCCGACGAAGGAGCCGTGCCGTTCAGCGATCCTCATGGCTGCGATCCGGAGTACGTCGAATATGACGCCCGCCTGGTGTCCTGGCGGGTATCTCCGACCGGCGGCGAGGATACCGACAACCTGCAATGCGCCTTGGACGAAGCGGTGGCTGCGGGCGGATCGGCCTCCGTTTCTCTCGAGGGAGGGACCTATCGCGTCGGCATCATCGAGGTCGTCGGATTCGAGGGCTTTCTCATCGGCTTTGGGGCTGTCCTCGAGCCCACGCTGGAGGCGCATTGTGTTTTGCCCGATGGCGCCGGATATCCCGGCATCCTCTTCTTCCGGGGCGGCTTCCCGCGTATCCGGGGCGTGACGGTCTCGCATCGGTACGCCGTTCACTGCGCCGAGGCGCATCCCGGCTCCCGCCCATATCGCCGGCCGGAGGCCATCGTCATCACCGGCGCAGGCTGCGAAGATGGCGCCCCGAGCACCGGCAGCGCCTGGCTTGGCCCCGGTGTGATCGCCGATGGAGGCTGGGTGCGGGTGCGCCCCGCCGAACACTGGGATTGGCATGGCGAGGGGGACGGCGAGGACGGCTACTCCGTCTGCCGTGCATCGGCGCTTCACGGCGACATCCGGATGACGGGCAGCGAGATCCGCGCGCCCCATCTCCTGGCCCATCCGGACAGTGAGTACGGTGTAGGAGGCTTGAACCAAACTGCCCTCACGATCGAAGGCCTTGCCTCGGGTACCGTCACGCTCGGTGGGGCCTGCGAGTTTGGCAACCAGTTCGAGGGTCGTGTGCGTATAGAGGCCTTTGGAGAGGCCAGCACCGTCATCGCCCACAACCGCTTCGGCGGCGGCGCCCATATCCAGATGCTTAGCCTCGAGCTGCCCTCGGACGCGGCCGGCGCACCGCGGGGGTACCACCGGATCCTCCGCAACCGTTTCGAGAATCAGCACATCTACGCCAGCCTGTTGGGTATCGCGGGCACCGACCCCGCAGGCGATCCCGTCGATTTTATCATCGAGCGCAACCTGATGAGAAAAGGAGATCGGCGGGGCAGCGGCATCCTCATCTCGGGCGTTTCCGGCGGCGTGCTTCGCGATAATCTGCTCACCGGCCTATACGCCGTACCGATCAGCCTGGGGCCTTCCGCCGGGTGGCGGATCCTGGACAATGATCTTCAGGACGCGGCCTCTTACATCGGGGAGGATTACCGGATCACCGACGCGGTCGACACGTTCCTTCGCATCTCCGAGGACTCGGGCGTGCGCGATGAGGGGACGGATACGGTAATCGAAACGAGGGCGCCCTTTGCCCTCGCCGATGCCGGGCCGTTCTGCCTGCTCGGTCGATTCGAGGGCGTGCGCGGCAACTCTTGGTGGGTCGAGGTCGAGGTCGATCAGGATAGCCTAGAGGAGGTCTGGGCGCTGGTGGGTGACCGGGCGTGGCACCGTCTGGAGCCGACCGATTGGAGCTCCTGGGCGGATTCCTTCCACGTCCCCGAGGGCAGCCGGGTCCAATTCCTGGCCATGGCGGAAGACGGGGAATGGGCCCTGTCGGTCCCTTACCGCTGGCCTGGCGCCGAGCCGGTGGCGGGCGAAACGGCACTTCATACCGCCTTCTTCGGCGCCCGAGGCAACGAGAACTGGGTGGAAGTCGAGATGGTGGCCAACGAGCGCATCCTCCTCCACGAGTACCGGGTGGACGACGGTGAATGGCGCCGCATGGAACAGATGCGGTGGGGGTCCTTCGCGAATGAGGCCACCGTGCCCCTTGGCGCCACGGTGCAGTTCCGCACGGTGTCCTATCGAGGAGAGGAGGTCCGCTCCGCGCGTTATCTGTGGCCCGATGCGGTGCCCGTCGACGACGCGCCGCCGCAGGATCCGCCCGAAGACCCGGACGCCTTCGAAGCGACCTTAACCGGCGCCCGCGGCAACGACTGGTGGGTCGAGATTCAGGTGAGCGCCGGCCAAGAGATCGACACGGTTCATGCCCGGGTGGGCGACGGTCGCTGGCGAGAGCTGAATGCCACCGCCTGGGGATCATGGGCCCGCTCGTTCTTCGTCGAGCCAGGCAGCCTGGTGCAGTTCCGCGCACGGTCCACAGAGGGGGCCGAGGCATTCTCCGGCCGCTACCTCTGGCCCGATGCCGTTCTGGTGGACCCAGATCCCGACCCGGGCCCTGATCCGGATCCCGACCAGTTCGAAGCGCGCTTCTTCAACGTGCGCGGTAACTCCTGGTGGGTGGAGACCGATGTCGACGGCAGCCACGAGATCGAGGGA
>SKWY01000390.1 GCA_007128675.1 Deltaproteobacteria bacterium
AGGGATACGACCTTTGGCTGCTTTGGAACTCGGTTCGGTCCGAGACGAAGTGGGATGATCCGGAAAACGCTCTGTGTATCGCGAGCGGACCACTCGGTGGTACTCCCAATTACCCGGGCTCCGGCAAGAGCATCGTCACCACGATCTCCCCTTTGACCGGCATACCCATCGACGGCAATGTCGGGGGCTACTTCGGGCCATACTTGAAGTTCTCCGGCTTCGATGCATTGGAGGTTCGAGGCAAGGCATCGAAGGAGGTCGTTGTTCTTGTCGACGGCATAGATCGCACGATCCAAATTCTCGAGTGCGAAGGGCTTCCCGAGGACTCCTATGAGACCTCCAGGATTCTTACGGAGCACTTCTCCCAGGGCAAGCCTAGGCATATCTCCGTCGTTTCCTCGGGTCAGGGTGGAAAGAACTCACTTCTCGGTTGCCTGAACTTCTCCTGGTTCGACTCCGCAAGAAAGATGGTGCGGTACAAGCAGTCGGGTCGGGGAGGAGTAGGAACCGTCCTGGCCAACAAGAACATCAAGGCACTGGTGGCCCGCTGGGATACTATTTCCACCAAGGTCAACAAGCCGGCCGATGAGGCCGCGCTCAAGGAGGTTGGCCGCCTCCACACCCAGGAGATCGTGGAGCTCGATCCAAAGCAGCACGAAATGGCCGTTCTTGGTACGGCGCACCTCGTCACCATCATGAACGACCACGATCTGTTGCCGATCAACAACTACCGTTATGGAATGCACCCGCAGGCGGAGAACCTGGGACAAGAGGTCTACCGGCGTCTTTTCGACAAAGGGTTCGATGGTTGCTGGGTAGGCTGCACGGTTGCCTGCGCGCACGGTGTGAAGGACTTCGTTCCCTTCACAGGCCCCTTCAAGGGGCAGAAGGTCTTCGTCGACGGTCCCGAGTACGAGACTATATCGGGCTGTGGGTCCAACATCGGCGTTTTCGACCCCTTGACCGTGGTCGAGATCAACTTCTACTGCGACGCCTACGGTATAGACACGATCTCGTTTGGTACCTCCTTGGCGTTTGCCATGGAGTGCTTCGAGATGGGCCTTATCAACGAGAAGCACACCGGAGGCCTCGATCTTCGGTTCGGCAACCGGCTATCGGCTCTCGAGGTGCTTCATCAGCTTGGACGGGGAGAGGGCATAGGGAAGATCGTGGGGCAGGGCGTGAAGCGTATGCGCCAGATCTTCGCCAGGGAGTTCGGGGCCGACGAGGCCATCATGAAGGATATCGGCATGGAGTCCAAGGGCCTCGAGACCTCGGTCTACATGACCAAGGAGTCGCTCGCTCAGCAGGGGGGTTATGGGCTCACGTTGAAGGGGCCCCAGCACGATGAAGCATGGCTCATCTTCCTGGACATGGTGCATAACTACATGCCCTCCTTTGAGGAGAAGGCGGAGGCGCTCCATTGGTTCCCCATGTTCCGCACCTGGTTCGGCCTTTGCGGACTCTGCAAGCTGCCCTGGAACGACATCGTTCCCGAGGACAACAAGGATACGTCCGAGCCCGCGAAGGTCATGAAGCATGTCGAGTGGTACGCTCGCTACTTCAGCTCGGTCACGGGCCGTAAGGTGGGACCCGACGATCTCATTACCATGAGCGAGGTCGTCTACAACTTCCAGAGGGTCTTCAACCTCAAGATGGGAGGCGGCACTCGCGAGCACGATTATCTTCCATACCGCGCTGTGGGTCCCGTAACCGTGGATGAGTACGAGTCACGCAAGGACCGCTACGATGGACAGCTGGAAAAAGAGCATGGGGTGGATATCGTCGGGAAGGGCACCGAGGAGAAGCTGGCCATCCTGCGCAAGATCAGGGAAGAGAGATACGAGAAGCTAAAGGACGCGGTCTATGCTCGAAGAGGTTGGACGAAGGACGGCATACCTACCTTGAAGACAGTGAGGCGTCTCGGTATCGATTTCCCAGAGGTAATTGAGCTGCTCGAATCCAAGGGCGTTCGGGAATGATAAGAGTGAATGACAAGGAGATTCCCTGGGAAGAGGGAATGACGGTCTCCGACGTTCTCGCTGCCATAGACGATCCCTACCCGTATGCGGTCGTGAGGGTGAATCAGAAGACGGTATCTCGACCGAACTTCGATCATGTATTGGTCCCAGATGGTGCCGAGGTATTTCCAATCACCATGGTAGCGGGAGGTTGATTTCAAAGGGCCTCCTTCGCCGACTCCAGTGAAGAGTCAGGGCTGTCCTGCTTTCTTTTCGCGTGTCGCCGCTACGTGGTGCACGTTGGGCTGTCCTGCTTACTCTTCGCGTGTCGCCGCTACTTGGTGCACCTGGGGCTGCCCTCCTCCCGAAGCGACCGGCAGTCCGGTCTCCGATCCGTGGGCTCCGCACTGGCGTGGGTGCGCCACACGGCCTCGGAAACCGGCTCCCGGCGCTTGGTCTACTGCGAAGTAGCGGGACTACTTGGCTGTTCTGCTTACTCTTCGCGTGGAGCCGCTACCTCGTGCACCTTGGGCTGTCCCGCTTAGTCTTCCCGTGGGGCTACTGCCCGGTCAGAATGGAGTCTTCGTCTTGGGAACCGCGCCTATTCATTCGCAGGAGCCATAGATGATCACGACTCGGCCGTCGGCACCTGCCGATCCATCAAGCCCGCCCCCTGCGCCCCCAACACCGGCGTCGTTGCGGTCATCATCTTCGGCGTTTCCAGGCTCGGAACCGACGCCTTCTATGTTTTCCGTGTCATCACCGGACGCGAAGCTCGAGCCTCCTCCTCCACCACCGGCGGAGTTCGCGCCGCTTGCCCCGCCTCCTCCTCCATAGTGGCCTCCTCCGCCTCCTCCTCCACCGGGATCGCTTTGCCCTCTTCCGCCGTCGCCGCCGCCGGGTAGGCCGCCGGCTATCGTATTGTTCTCGTCGCCGTCGTGCCCACCAAAGCCGCCCTCTAGAGACGTGCCAGCCGTTGGGTTGCCATCGCCCTGGCCCGCGCTGCCGCCTTCTCCTTCGAGGCCTCCCTTTCCACCGCCATCGTTGATGCCTCCCTCGCCACCGTCACCACCCTCAAGGCCCCCACCAGCTCCACCGCTGCTGCTCGCGCCGCCTTCAGCACCACCTCCGCCTCCTCCGGCGGCAACGACGCGCAGGTCTTGATCGGCGTCAATCAAGCCGGAGTAGCCGCCTCCCCCTCCACCAGAGCCTATGGTGTTTGCACCTTGCCCTCTGGCAGGACCGCCCGAGCCACCTGCTCCAACGAGAACCGTTAGCTCCTGGCCGGACTCGACGGTTATCGTTGCCTGCGCGAAGCCGCCGCCCCCACCAGCGCCTCCCGTTGTACCAAAACCGCCACCGCCTCCGCCGCCGCCAGCGCCCCATGCCTTTACCGTGATCTCTGTGACGCCTTCGGGAACTGTCCAGGCCTCACCCTCTTCCACTGGCGTTTCGAAAAACTCTGAGTGCTCAACGAGATCTAGCGTCGTCCACTCGCTGGTGCTGTCCTCGGGTGAGCAAACTTGGCAGGGATTGTCTGGGTTCAACTCTTCGTCCGCGAAGAAATCCCCATCAATTAGGCATCCGTACTCGCACGCTCCCTCGTGACAGATTTCACCTGGATCGCAAAGCTCGATCCACTCGTCGGTGGAAATGCCGGAGTCACAGACGCGGCAGTGTTCCGCATCCACGTGGTCATGCTCGAAGAAATCGCCATCGATGAGGCATCCCTCCCGGCACTCACCCTCATGACAAACCTCGTTATCCTCGCAGGCCGCCGTCCACGCATCCGTAGCTCGGTTCACGTCACAAGCTTCGCATCCAGAGTCGGGGTTTTCCGCTCCGTCCTCGAAGAAGTCGCCGTCGATGAGGCATCCCTCCTTGCATTCTCCCTCATGACAGACCTGGTAATCCTCGCAGGCCACCGTCCAGGCATCGGTAGCCTGTGTTGCGTCACAAACTTCACATCCCGAGTCCGGGTTCAGCTCGTCATGATCGAAGAAGTCGCCGTCGATGATGCATCCATGCCTGCACGCACCCTCATGACAAACCTCCTCGTCAGGACAAATATCCGTCCACGCGTCGGTCGCCTCTTCGGGCTCGCAACTAAGGCACGGTGAGTCCGGGTGGGGTCCAGGCTCGAAAAGGTCGTCGCCGATGAGGCAGCCGGAGACGCACTCTCCCTCGTAGCAGAACTGCTCATCCTCACAACTGTCGGTCCACTCGGTCCGAGAAACACTGGAGTCGCATACAAGGCATCCCGAGTCCGGGTTCAGCTCTTCATTCTCGAAAAAGTCCCCGTCTATCAGGCATCCTTCCTTGCACTCTCCTTCGTGACAAACCTCGTTGTCATCGCAGAGCGGTGTCCAGGCATCGGTAGCGACGCTGGAGTCGCATACTTGGCACGATGGATCCGGGCTCTCCTCCCCATCCGCGTAGAAAGTGTCATCGATGATGCATCCTTCCAGGCACTGGTCGTCATGACAGACCTCACCCGGACCACAGTCATCCGTCCACCTGTCGGTGGCGACGCTGGAGTCGCAGATTTCGCAGGCCGAAGCGGGGTTCTCCTCGAGATGGTCGAAGAAGTCTCCGTTGATGATGCATCCCTCCACGCAAACATCGTTGTGACAAACCTCATTCTCGCCACAAATTTCGCCACCACAGAGGATCTCATCGGCCTCGAGTGAGAGTAAAACCGCGAGCAGTGTCCCGGCTTCCACCGTGACCGATGCTTCTGCTTGTGCCACCTCTTCGCCGCCGGCAAGGCCCGTGGCAAACAAGTCGAGCTGCTCACCGTCCAGGTCATCTGGAAGCGCCACGATCAAGGTCGCTGGGCTCTCGAGTAGCTCATCCGCCTCCGCCGGCACGACGTCGGACTTGGAGAAGGCTCCGTAGGCCCACTCGGCAAGTGTCGCTCGGAATTGGATCTGGGTTATCTCGAGGTCGGCTCCGAACTCGAACGTTACATCGAGGCCTGTGAAGTCCTCCTCGATCTCCTGCTTTGGATCACAGCCGCAGCCGGCTGCGCTCGAGAGGAGTGCCAGCACCATGGCTGGGACAAGGATGCGGGAGAAGAAGCTTACGGGCTCGACCATGGAAAGGCCTGTCGCCTTTCCAGTAGTGTGCGATTGCATGGATCCTACCTCCATTCCAGGGAGCCAAGCGATCCGCTTGGAAGAACGTACTCGGTACCTCGCTGGCTCCCAGCGTAGGTCGCTCCACCTACTACAGCCACAACGGATACTCCCACGGCGGTCACGAACCACCAGCGCCTGTACAGTGGATCATCCCTTGACTCGTCTCGTGCGAGCCCTTTCTCATCGAGGTCCGGGACCAAGCCCGGCGACGTTGTAAGGTCGCTCATCTCGAGATCATCGATAGGCTCGTAATCCTCACTCGTCTCCTCGTCATCCTCCGGCGCAAGTGTGGCAAGAGGCAGAGTGTCTTCCCCGATCGCCTGTAGCGAGACCGCGAGCATGTCTTCCACCTCCGCGCGGTTCGGCGCGTCGGGGACTTCCTCTATGAAGCGCTCGAAGCTCTCGATGGCTGCGTCATGATCACCCAATGCCTGATGACAGGCACCTATGCGGGCGTGGAAACCCGGATGAGGGAATGTCTCATAGGCATCGAGAAAACGGTCGAGAGCTATCTCGTAGAAGCCGTCTTCATAGGCGTCCTCCGCGTTCTTCAAAATGGCAAAGGCTGCTCTGCGCGCCTCTGCCTCATCGGCTTCGCCATCCGCCGCGGCGGACCTCATCGGTGTGAGGAAAAGAGCAATTACGAGGACTAGGGCAAGGTCTCGCAGTATGTTCATGACAAGCCGGATCATACACCAACTCCGGCTTTTCCCAAATCTTCGGGTCACACGCCGCCCGCGATCCGCAGGCCGGCTCATCGCTCTTGCAAAACCCCGCGCACTCTCGCGATTGACACTCCGGCAGCTTGCTTTCCATGTGAAGCCCCGCTTGCGCCCGAAAGTGTGACTTCGTCAGTCGAATCGATCGCTTGCTAGACGGGAAAGATCGACCCGACGATCAAGCCTTTTGGCGAAAATGGTAGTCCCGGCAAGATGGTGACGATGATTCTGGCGACAAAAGGCAGGTGCGGTCTTGGGCGGGGGCGCGTATCATGCCCTCAATGAGTGGAAAGGCAGCTTCAAGCGACTCAAAGCCGGAGGCCAGTGGGGCTCGAGCATCCTCGTGTGCCGAGGATTCCGTTGTTACCGAGGAGTATGCTCTGGATTGCGAAGACGGCTCCTTGGCCGAGGGTGAGGCTAGGCACGGCAATGAAGACGAGGCCCCCCTTCTTCGGGTAACCGGTCTTCGGGTTACCTTGCCAAATGAACGAACGCTCCTGGATGACGTCGATCTGGAGGTCGCCCCTGGCGAGGTAGTCGCCATCTTGGGGCCGAGCGGTAGCGGAAAGTCGACTCTTGCAAGAGCCCTCTTCGAGCCGGAGATGCTTGGGCGCGAGGGCATGCGCGTCGAGCGAAAGGCGCTTTCCATGCCCTCGGCGGCGCTCGTGCCACAGAGCGGAGCGCCCTTTGATCATCTCGATGTCACGGAGAACGTTTCCCTTGTCCTGCGCTGGCATGATCGACAGGAGTCCGACCCCGCTAAGCTCCTTTCGGCGGTGGGTCTCGATGGCGATGCCGGCAGGAGGAGAACGTCGGTTCAGAGCCTCTCCGGCGGAGAAGCACAGAGGCTCGCAATCGCTCGGGTGATGGCGGCTGGACGAGCCTTGATGTTCCTGGATGAGCCAAGCTCCGGGCTCGATCCACACGCCGTATCGAGGTTGGCAAGCTCGCTTCGAGAGCAGGTCGATCGGCTTTCCAACGGGGTCGTGCTCGTTACCCACGACACGCTACTGGCTTCTCTTTGTGCGGACAGGTTTCTTCTTCTGGAGCCAACGACGGGCAGGCTCGTCGAGATCGAGATGCCGGGGAAGGATAGAGAGGCCCTTGATGCAGTCCTACGCGAGAGGCTAGCCAAACTTTCCGAAGGCAGCGTGAAGAAGGGCAGGATAGGACCTTGGGCGAGGATTCTTCTCCTGTCCCGCCGGCTCTGGGAACGGACGCTTGCTCCGATCTGTGTGGCGCCGATGGTTCTCGCGGCACTCTTCTCCCTACGCCCTAGGTATATTCCGGCGCTAATCAGAGTGGCCATGCGCGTGATCTCGCAGGCCCTTTTGAGGCCTGCCGCCTTCTACTCCATCGTTTCCGTCCTCCTTGGATTCACCGTTCTCTACGTCTTGGTCAGGGCCGCTCCCGCCGGTCTTTCGTCCTCTCGGCTCCTGGATCTCGTTGGAGGTAGCTACGTCCTTGCTTTGGGTCCGCCCCTCTCCGCGCTCCTCTTCGTTGCCACATCCGGGTCGGCGGTCAGCGCATGGCTGGGTAGCCTCTCTCTTTCGAGGCAGACGACGGCGCTCGAAGCTCTCGGGATTCCCACTCGAGTCTATCTCTGGATCCCCGTCTTCATGGCCGTAGTCGTTTCGTACTTGCTTGTGGCGCTCATCGTTGCCGCTGGTCTGGTTCTCGGAGGAGCACTCCTGCACCAACTGGAAGGGGTGGCCGGACCGGATACTCTCCCGCTCTTGGCAGGAGACCTGCTCGATCCGGTGCCCGAGCGAGCTTCTCTTCGCGTTCGCGCCTTTTGGCTGTTCGCCATCTACGCTCCAGGCATCGCCTCGGATCTCGTGCATAGGGGCAGCACGCCAAAGAGCTCCAGCGACTCGGTCACCAGAGGGATGACGGGCAGCGTTGTCGCGTGCACGTTGTGGGTCGTCGCACTCGAACTCTTGGCCGCGTTGATTCTTTTTGCCGGTGACGGAGTGAGCTTCTAGTGGCCTCGACGCTGAAGAGCCTAGTTGCCTTCCTTGCCTCCCTGATCATGCTCGCGGCGGCGGTTCATCTGCTCCAGCAACTTCTCGTGGGGGATAAGGAACAGGGCCTTCGAGTAAGCCTCGAGAGTGCGCCCGTGTTGATGAGCGATGCGCTGGTGTTCACTATTGCTGGTGATCTCGAGCGGGTCGACGATCCCGCCGCCATGGTGGAGCTCGATGTCGACGCTTCGAGGGGCGAGCGGTCCTTGGCGCCGGGCTCTCTCGAGCCGGGACTCCACGTCCTTTCTTGGTCCGAACGCTACATGGGCCGGGCCGGCCGCGATGCGAGTTTCTCCGTTCTTTCGGGGCCCTTTGCAAAGCCGGGCGAGGCGGTGCCTTGCGGCATTGGGTTGTCGCTAGGCATCGGTGTCTTCGACCCGTTGGTGCGCCGGTTGGAGAACGAGGTTCGGGCGGCACTCGGGAGCGTGCCCATGTTGCCCGGAGCAGCCCGCGTGAGCGTTTCTCCATACTTTGTGGAGGGAGGCCTCGATGTGCTCTTGGAGGTTGGGTTTCGGGAGGGCTCCAGCCTCAATGCGAGAGTGCCTCTCGAGTTTACCCTCGACTCCAGAGGGGATCTGGTGCTGAATCGTCGCGCCGAGGTAGATGCCACGGTGCGAGGAGCCCTCGGGGCCATGGCCGCTTTCCATGGAGGCGGCTTGAGCCGAGCCCTCGAGACCCTATCGAGCAGAGAGGGCGGTGGTCTTTCCGGGGCCATGGAGGCGGCGCGAGAGGCTGGAGGCCGGACGGTCGGGAAAGAGATCGCCGCACAGGTCGACAGCTGGTTGCCTGTGCTCAACGAGGAGCTGAGTCGCGCTCTACCAAGAGAACTCGATCTGCGCTTTGGCGAGAGCCGCCTAGTGGTCGGCCTCTCTGTCTGCGCGCAGCCCGCCTCCAAGGCAAGATCTCTATTCCTCTCGTTCGATGCCCGCCTGCGGCTCCTGCACGCTTCCCAGGGATCGAAGCGCCTTCGTCTCGAAGGGGCCGATGGGGAGGCCATCGGGCCGGTACTAACAAGGGGTGAGCCGATTTCGGCTCCCATGCTGCGGCGTCGAGACGAGGTCTCCTTGAGCATCTCGGAGGATCTGTTCAACTTCTTTTTTCACGAGGCGTGGCTAGTTGGGCTCATCGATGACCTCATTGGCGGGGAGAGCATCCTAAAGAGACTAGGATCGGAGATGAGGGGGGCTCTCTCCTTGGCACCCACGAGCATCGAGCTGGATCTGCCTCCAGTGCTTCGATTCGAAGAGGACGCTCTTCGCGTGAGAGCAGGAGAGCTGCGGATTGGAACTACATCCGGGGAGAGCAGCGTTCATACCGATATCGTTGCCTATCTCGATGGCTATCTGGACCTGGGACTCCAGGCCGAAAGCCTATCACTGTCGGCGAGGCCATCGGCCTTTGGGGCGAGCTGCAGCCATTTCGTGGATGGAGTGGACGTGCGCCGCCCTTGTCTCTTCGAGCTGCTCCAGGAGGTAGAGCTTCGTTTCCTCGGCAAGGATCTCGGAATGAAGCTAGAGATTCCCCTTGGGGACATCCTAGAGGATCTTCCCGTGCGCCTCGAGGATCTGTCGCTACGCGACGGCTCCTTGGATCTCGTCTTCTTCTCTACTGGATTGAATATCTAGGCCTGTATTGCCGCGCTTTTCTCTGGTCTTCGATTGGCTTTTGTCGCAAGCCGGGGACGTCGCAGAGAGTCGAGGAGAGCCCCGCTTGGGCAGGCATAGGTGCACCAGGGCCTGTTCGATATGGGCGCAAGGATGAGGGAGACAATGGCGATGAGCAGAGCATAGATTCCGGCTGCTCGTGGACGGAAGGCTGGGAAGGGCTCCATGTCGTTTGGGTCGAGACCGAGGCCTAAGAGAAGAGAGGCGCCGATCGATATCAGGAGTCCGTATCGCAGGTAACGCAGCTTGCGATGCGCCGAGCGAGGCACCTTCAATCGATAGGGCACGAGCCGAAAGAGCAGCTCCTGCAATGATCCGAAGGGGCAAACGAAGTGACAGTAGAGGTTTCTTCGCAAGAGTATGGGCGCGAGCACGGCGGCTGCGACAAGAAAGACGAGCCCTACGGATCCCGAGATACTGCCGCTCATCAGCCAGCCGCCAATGAGCCCCATCGAGAGCATCGATGCCGCCAGGACTCCTAGGAAGAGAAGGGATAGGGAAAGCTGGGCCACCCTCGTCCATCTGGGAACCCTGCCGATGAGAAGCCCTAGCGAGAACCCCGTCAACAGCACGATTACGACTCCGATGTCGACTGGGCGAAGGTCGAGGGGTTCTCTTTCGGGGGGCGCAACCGGAGCATCAGGATCGATCATGGATAGGCGGTGGCGCAGAGTGCTCGCTATTGCTTCGGCGGTGATGGTCACGCTGGAGACGGCGTCGACGTCCTCTGTCTCACCGGCGGCGCGTCGCCAGCTCATTCCGCGCCATCGATCCAGGAAGCGAGAGTCGAGAAGGAGTCGCACGTAGCTTGGAGTTTCTACGTTGTCCAGGAGGATGACGCGTATGATCTCTCCTTCGGGATCGATCCCGATCAAGAGGGGTGTCGGGCCGGCGTAGCCAATGATGTGATCGGAGTATGGAGAGGTCGAGACGATTGATCCCAGGTGCTCGTCATCCTCGTCGATAACCCACA
>SKWY01000148.1 GCA_007128675.1 Deltaproteobacteria bacterium
CCAGGGCATTCATAAAGGGGGCTCGAGGGCTCTTTGCTCTAATCCAGATAGGTGTGGTCGAGATTCATCCGGGAGGCTCGAGGATTGATCGAATAGACAGACCGGATCGGCTCGTTTTCGACCTCGATCCTGGACCCGACGTGGAATGGGAACAGGTCGTGGATATCGCACTGCGCGTACGGGAATTGCTGGGAGAATGTGGACTGCGAGGTTTTTTGCGAACGACGGGCGGTAAGGGATTGCATGTCGTGGTACCCATACAAAGAAGGAGCGGCTGGGACGAAGCGAAGTCGTTTTGCCGCCTTTTCGCGAGGGCACTGGAGATCGCCGACCCGAGTCGAGTCATTTCGACGCAGTCCAAGAAAGCACGAAGAGGCAAGGTCTACGTCGACTGGCTACGCAATACTCGGGGCTCCACCGCCGTGGCCAGCTATACTGTCAGGGCCCGTCGCGGCGCGCCCGTGGCCGTGCCGATTGATTGGAGCGAGCTGTGCGACATCCGATCCGACCGATTCGATGTCCGAAATATTTGGCGCCGTATCGAGTCGGTGCCCGATCCTTGGACCCGGTTTTTTGGTATTCGGCAGAGCATTACCGAAAGGGCGCTCGAAGTCGTCTCGAAAGAAGCTTTCAGGCGCCGGGCCAAACGGTAGCTCGAGCCGGTTCTGTTTCGGGGGAGCGCTTCTTGGACTATGGGCTTGGCAACCTAGGGCCAGGCCATAGGTCCAGCCGGGCACTACTTCCAGAAGGCCGCGGCCCGCACCACCTGAAGCGCCTCGTTCACTTGCCGACCTCCTGGGCGGGCTCATTCCCCTTACCGGTTTCACCCGTGGCGAACGAAGCCGTAATCTTCGATTTCACGCTCGATACGAGCACGAGAAGCACGTTCTTCTCGAAGCGTCGTAACAGAACCGGTAAGAGAAGGGAGATCGCCTAGCCCATCCCGCCCCGCTGCCCTCACGGCTATTCGTATGCATGTTAACGAGGGGGCTTCTGGATGGAGAGAAACGTCGACGGCAGCGGCACGGGATCACGTCGCTTGAAAGTGGGGGCACTCATAGGTGGAGCCCTCATCCTGCTCGTCCTCTTGCTGCTGGCATTGGGGCCGCTTCTGTTTCCTACCGAGCAACTTCGATCCGAAGCGGTGACACTCGCCGAGGAAGCTCTCGAACGACCCGTGGAGATAGGGAGTATTCGCATCAGGCTGCTACCCCTCTCCCTAACGTTGGGGAACGTGGTAATCGGCGTCTCCCAAGAGGACGAAACAACGACGCCTCTCGAAGCCGAGCGCGTAACGGCCCGGATCGCGCCGTTTCCGCTATTGCTGCGGAGAATAGACATTACGCGGATTGTCATCCGCGGAGGCCTTATTCGTCTGGAGCGCATGCCCGACGGGAGCTTCGCCGCAACCGACTTGTTGGAGCTTCCCGAACCGCCGGCTGAACCCCGTTGGGATGTCGGTGTGGGCAGGGTGAGTTTCGCCGACATCGCTATTGATCTAGTCGATCGCCACGTGGTGCCCGGCCAGGTGGTTGTCAGCCGCGCCCGTAATGCTCGGGGAGATTTGCTAATCGGCTCTTTGGAAGAATCCCTCTCGCTAGACATCGAGCTGGCTCTCTTTGAGCGAGACACCCGGAATGTTTTGATCAGAGGAAAGCTTCCAAGGTCGGTTCCGCGCGACTTGGATGATGTCTTGGCCACGGAATCAGTCGCCGCTGGAGGGGCCGATGCCACGTCGATAGACCTCGAGATTGTAGCTAGCGATGTCGAGACCTCTCCTCTTGCACCGTACGTCGGAGGGGTTAGTGCCTACCTGCCAGAGACCTTGTCCCTCCAGTTGACCCTAGCCGGCGACCCGTCCAGCGTCGTCAAGATCGATGGATTTCTTGAGATCCCCCCCGACATAGTGCTGACGCTGTCTGGGCTCGTGGACCTGGGCGACGATCCGCCGAGAGTAGAGATCGATGCTTCGTTGACCGCTGTCGAGGTCGACCTGTTGCTCTCTGCGTCGCCCGGCTTGGATGGCCTTCTCCCTCGACCCATTCTTACTGACGGAAGCCTCGGTCTTACAACTCGAGCCGCGGGCCCTCTCGACGATCTGCATCTGTCGGGACAAGCACAATCCGACCGACTCCGCATAGAAGCCGGTTCGTTTGCCGACGGCCCGGCTAGAGACGGTGGCTTGCTGATGATCTCGGACGACTTACTGGCAACTCTCGAGATCAGAGCTCGCGGACAGCGTGTTCCATGGATGGACGTTGACATTCAGTCAAGGCGTCTGGACATTGACTTCAAGGCGGAGGAGGAGCCTCCAGAAGCTCCGCCAGATCTTCCGCGGGCCGTGATAGTCGCCCGGATCAGAGCCGACGAGGGCCGTCTGCTTGTCTTGGAGTTCCAAAAGCTGGATGCGGGAGCAAGATTAGCGGAGGGCCGCCTGACCTTCCAACCGGAGATGCTATCGCACGAAGGTTCCATCCAGGCGCGTCTAGACTCCGATCTTCGGTGTGTCCCTTCTTCCCACAGGCTGGAACTCGATGTGGACTCGATCGACACCGCGTCACTGATCCGTGAGCTGGCTCCCGACCTGGATGAACCCGTCAGCGGCGATGTCAGCGTCACGATGCTGGTCGGTTGGCGTGGGCTCGATTTCGAGCAGTTTCAAACCACCGCTGAAGGAGACGGGAGTGTCGGCTTGAGAAGAGGGCGAATCGCGACACTCGACCTCGAACCCGACATCGCCGAAGTCCTTCGAGAAGTCGCGGAAACGATCGGCGTGATGCCCCCCCAGGAGTTCACGGAGCCGACTCTGCGGGACCTCCGTGGTGAATTCGTGGTGCTGGACGGTGCCGTATTGAGCGAAGTAATGGAGGTGCGAGGCGACTTCACGAGGATCCTTTTCCAAGGCGCGTTGGGCATGGATGGATCCTTGAGCATAGCAGGGTCTTTCGGGTTCTCGCCCGACGCCTCCGATCGGTTCGGCCCAATTGGCCAACTGCTTCGCGGCCCCGACGATTGGCTCGTCGTCCCATTCTCCATAGATGGTACGGCGGAGGAGCCCGACGTCTCCATCGATGTGGGAGTCCTTCTGCGGCGGGCGGCCGAAGGCCTGATTGGAGAGCCGGATATCCGCTGGGAAGAGCTTCGTCGGTTGTGGAGGGAGCAAGTGGTGGAACCAGCTCGACATCCAGGCTGAAATTGGGATTCCCACTCCGGGCACGCATGCCTAGGGTGCCATTGCCCTTCCCGTTCGAATGGGTCGGGAGAAGGCACGCAAACGCACACACCCAGGAGGCAGAGCATGAAAGCCCTGAAGCAACACAGCTTCAACCCCCTCCTCTTCGTCGCCATGGCTGCGGCAATGCTCCTTGCTTGTCCACCCCGCGCCGATCCGGAGCCGGAGGAGCCGCCCGTCCCCGATCCGAGGGTCGAGGCGATGGAAGAGAATGAAGAGGTCATAGTCGAGATGACGGATAACCGATTCGAACCGGAGAGGGCTAGCGTCCAAGTGGGACAGACCGTTCGCTGGAGAAACTCCTCGAGCCGGATCCACACTGTAACGGCCGATCCTCAGTTGGCAGCCAACCCGCAGAACATCGAGCTACCAGAGGGAGCCGAGCGCTTCCATTCAGGGGACATAGCGCCGGAAGAAGAGTTCACGCGCCAGCTGGATGTGCCCGGCACGTACCGTTACGTTTGTGTCCCGCACGAAATGGAAGGGATGGTGGGCACGCTCACGGTCGAGGAGCAGGGCGAAGGGCGTTAGTAGGCCGTGGCCAGAAATGGATGAGCTGGAGTTCTTCGGAACAGGCTGCGCTTCCATGCTTCCAGCTTCCTCTGTAAGGACCGCTTGTTGGTGCCGATTGAGCCAACCAGCCGTAGTGAGGATGAGGAATTGCCGGGGTTGGGGGACATCCATCGAGGATAGCGCCCTCACTTTCGCGTACCAGAATATGGTTCGATCGACTCTTGGTACAGACCGGATTGAATGCGGCCGTTTGGGGCAGGATATTGGTCTTCGGGATGGCCCTCTTCGTGCTCGTTGAACTCGAGAAGACTACTTGGCGCCGCTTCAGGAGACGAACAGATAGTTGCAACACCTGCGGCTCCTGATAGGGGGACCGAGGCGCTATCGCCCCTAGCCGTCAATCGTAGACTAGAATGAAGTCCGCGTAGTGACGGCCATCGAACTCCGCATTTCGAAGGGCTTCAAATCCCGCGCGGGTAGTAGTGGTGATAAGCGAAGCGCTCGCAGCCTCGGGGAGCCAATGGACAGTCATGTCTGGTGTGGCGATGCCTGTTCTGACATGCCAGTCCCCCCCCACGAACAAGATGCGATCGCCGGTCAGCTCAGCATGAGAGGCAATCCAGTAACCCATCGTTTGGTCACGGATGTAGGCGAGATCCGTGAAGAATTCCAGGGCCTCCTCGTAGGTGAGGCCCCAGGACTGGCCATGGTTGGAGTAGTCGAAGCCGGTCTCGAAATACGCCTGGAAGGTCTCGGTCCATGGTGGAAGGGGCCTCGGCGGTAGATAGGGGTCGTGCGGCGAGGTTGAGTCCCAAGTATTGAAGAACGCGAGAGGGCTGGTTAGTCCGTTGGCGTAGATATCCTGCAGTGCATTTCGCGGCACGTTGGTGGCGATGACCGGGCGTGCCTCGTCCTTCATATGATCGACTAGCGGCTGCCAGTGAATCTCAAAGTCTGTCCAGGCCTCTCCCTGTGTTCGTAGCTGCTCGGCTGTGATTCGCCCTTCGAGATAGTCGTCGAGCACAGTCTGATTATGCGATTGAAAGTGTTCCATGGCGAGTGCGACGTCATCGTGCCTAGCTGTGAGAAGCTCGAGTACGAAGAGCTGAAGCTCATGGATGGCGTGCGTTCCGTGCTGCTCCCCGAAATAGACGAACATGTACTCGTCGAGCATCTCGAGGAAAGCGATATCGTCGAGGTAAAAGCCCGACCGAACCTCGTAGATTTGCATGTTTGAATATGACGAGCCATGGAAAAGAGGAGCTTGGTGGGCGCTCTCGTAGCGGTTGCCAAGAGAGCCCTGCAACACTTCGATGATGGTTTCGGGAGCCCCGTTCGCGTTATCCAACGATGCCTCGATCCAGAGTTGTGTCCCGACGGCTTGGTCATCGAAGGACACTTCCAGATGAAAGTCACCAGAATCGTCGACTATCGTGGAGGCTGACGACAGCTCGTTCGTCCCGGTGCCGATGCGAATCATTACAGCGGCGCCGGGACCGCCCGAGCCCTTGACCATCACTGGGCTCCGGATTTCTTGTCCAATTGCTGGTGAGTGTACGACCAGCGCGACTAGCGGTTCGTCGATCTCGCCGCAGGAGGTCACCACACAGGCTGCCAAGACAAGGGACGTGAACGCAGAACGAGAAGGACTAAAGATCATTGGCGGTCATCTTTTGTTCAAATCGATTGTAGCGTCAAGGGTCAAGATGGCCCGCGAATTGGCCGATGACCTTGGTTGGTTCCGGACGAAACCGAAGTACCCGCCTTGAGGCCTGGCAAATACCTTCAGTGGCCGAGAAGCGCTCGAACCACACACGGGAAGATGTGTGGCGTTTCATCGGAAGTTGGGGGTGAGTACCCCTGGAAGGGAGCCCTCGCAATGAATAGAGGGGACGAACGACGCGCTCTGGAAGAGGCGCGAAGAAAGGAGCCGTCACGCACTGTCGAGCCATTCGGCATTCTTCAATGTGCCCGTCCCGAAGGTCGTTCTCTAAGGTCGTCCAAAACTCGTTCTGGGCGTTCTTCCACAACGTGGCGGCGATCCCGATCGCCGCGCTCGGCCTTCTGCATCCCATGATCGGCGTTATCTCAATTCTGCTCGGACGCGTCCGGATTGCGAGCGGTGTACCCAGGGTCCCTCGAATCGATCTTCGACTACGCCAGGGCCCTGCGCCCGGTGTCGTTAGAGCATAGAGATGCGGCTGAGCCTCCGAACCCTGTCGGTTGGTGCCGCTTTGTTGCTGGGCTTGATAATCCTCTTCCCCGCGGCTGGTCTGTACTGGATGTCTCGCGTCATCGAAGACGCCATGCAAGATATCGAGCACGCCATGAGGCCGATAGTTCTGTCCGCCGAGATAGAACGAAGAATCTGGGAATATCAGTCCATCGCCGACATGTGGCTGGCCACGAGGGACGAAGGTTACAGGCAGTCCAGTGCGGAGATAGACCGCGAGCTACGATGGCACATCGCCCAGCTAGCGGAGCACACTGGGAATACCGGGGCTCATCTTCGGCTCGCGCGAAGCGTAGAGGCGTTCCTGACAGAGAGGCGTCGGCTTGACGAGTTGGATTTGCCTCTCGACGAGGTGTTGCCGTCTGTTAGGCCTTATCTCGAGGCGGCGGCTACTGATGTGGCCTCGGTTCGGGCCCGCACCTTGGAGGAGCATCGAGCGGCGGAAGAGGACGCAAGGCTCGCCATAGAGCGGGCGACCTCTCTAATTGCGGTTCCGATTGTCTTCCTCGTGTTCGCCTTCGCGACACTTGTCGTCTTGGGGCGTTATCTAGTCGCCCAGCCGATTCTTCACCTCCAAGAATCCATCAGGCGTTTCCGCGGCGGTTCGGAGGAAGCCAGGGCGAGCGAGGAAGGCGTGGTCGACCTGCGAGCGCTCGCGGCAACCTTCAACGACATGGCCGCCACAATCGTGCGGCAAAGGCGCGAGCAACTGACGGTCTTGGCCGGCATCGCTCATGACCTTCGAACACCTCTCTCTGCCTTGAAGATGGGCTTTGAGTCCCTGGACGAAGAGGAGGCGAGGCTCGATCCTGCCGCTCGTCGACTAATTCGGAGGCAGATCGACCGATTGAATCGCATGGTGGGCGATGTTCTCGACACCGCACGCATCGAGGCAGGACACCTTGAGGTGATGCTCGACAATCTCGACCTTCGAGAACCTGCCAGGGCAATGGTCGATCTGTACGGACCTACGACCGATAGTCACGACATAACTGCGGAGGTTGGAGTCGAACCGGCGATGGTACGCGGCGATCGGCAGCGCATTGAACAGGTCCTGAGCAACTTGCTCGCCAATGCCATCAAGTACTCTCCGGCCGGTGGGTCTATCATTGTGATGGTTCAGGTGCACGAAACCGAGGCCGAGTTGTCGGTGGCGGATCGCGGTGAGGGCATCCCGTCCGAGGAGATAGATGATCTGTTCGTTCCATTTCGGCGGCCGAAAAGGAAGGGAGAAGCCTCTCCAGGCGCCGGCCTCGGTCTATCCATTGTCAGGCGCATTGTTGCGGCTCACGGCGGACGAATAGAGGTGGACAGTACGCCAGGTCTGGGATCCACCTTCCGACTGTTCTTTCCGCTGATCCCCGACCGCGCACCGTGAGAGGATTCGTTCGATAGTACGGTCCAGAAAGGACGCGCCTTGTCGGGCGGCCAGCCCATGGATAAGGAGGCGCCCATGGCATTTAGACGATACGAGCTTGGAGCGGTCCTGGCGTTCGGTCTCTTGATGATGTGGGCTTGCCGAGGCCCCCTGACGCAACCGGACCCCCCGGAGCCTCGAGCGGAGCGGCCGGCGGCGGAAGAAGAGCGCGCTCCCCAGGAAGAGCCCATGCAGGTGACGGAGGTTCCACAAGCCGAAGGGTGGCGTTACAGCACTCTCATCGAGAACCTCGAGCATCCGTGGAGCCTCGCCTTCCTTCCAGGAGGCGACATGCTCATCACAGAGCGCCCAGGCCGCTTGCGGATGGTGCGAAACGGTGAGTTGCTCGACCAACCCATACCAGGGGGGGCCGAGGTCCTGGTCCTCAATCAAGGAGGACTGCTCGATTTGAGCCTGCACCCGGACTTCGAGAGCAACCGGCTCATCTACATGACCTATGCCTCGGGCACAGAACAAGAGAACAGGACCACGCTGGCCAGGGGCCGCCTCGAGTCGGACCGCCTGCACGACGTGGAGGTGTTGTACGAAGCCGTCCCGCCAAAGAGCGGCGGCGAGCATTTCGGCTCGCGCCTTCTCTGGCTGCCCGACGGCACGCTGCTGATGAGCATCGGCGACGGCGGCAATCCCCCACGCGAGATAGACGGCATTCTGGCACGAGACCACGCCCAGCGGCTTGACACCTCGCTGGGCTCCATCATCAGGCTAAACGATGACGGCTCCATCCCTGACGACAACCCCTTCGTCGACCGGGAGGACGCCCGTCCCGAAATCTACAGCTACGGCCATCGAAACATTCAGGGCATGGCCCTCGACCCCGACACGGGAAACGTATGGGTCAACGACCACGGCCCTCTCGGAGGAGACGAGCTGAACCTCGTGCAACGCGGTGGGAACCATGGCTGGCCGCTTGCCACCTATGGCGCCGACTACCGGACGGGTGAGCGTTTCGCCGAGTATTACGTTCTCCCGGACGGAGTGGCGCCAAAGGCGGTGTGGACGCCCGCCAAGGCTCCATCGGGCATCGCCTTCTATACGGCTGACGTCTTCGAGGACTGGCAAGGCGACCTTTTCTCGGGGGGCTTGGTAGGTCAGGAGGTCAGACGAATCGTGCTGGAGAACCATCGACCGGTGGCCCAGGAGACCTTGCCCATCCCCCAGAGGGTGCGCCTGGTGGCGCAGGGGCCGGATGGTTTCCTTTACGTCCTGACCGACGAACCTGATGGACAGCTCCTCCGGATCGAGCCGGCCGAGTGAGCCGGCTCGACCTGCTTCGGGCCAGCAGCACCGGTGAGAGAAATTGAGCATCGAGGGAGGCAAGTGTCGAACGAGATAAGAAATTGGTCCGGCAGCCTTCGCCTGAAGCCGCACGAGAACCTCGAGCCGAGTTCCAAGGGGGAGGTTGCGGATATCATCGGCCGAGTGGCCGGCGAGGGGTGGAAGCTACGGGTATTCGGAGCGGGCCGTTCCTCCTCGGCGCTGGCGGATACCAAGGAGTGGCTGCATTGTCCTCAAGAGCAGCGGTAGGGAGCCCGAGTTCTTGAGTCACGACAGGCTCTCCATTCTCGGCGCTGGAGTTCCCGACGAATATGCGGTGCGAGGCGCGGCGGTTCGTTGTCTGGGCGCCAACCCAGAAGAGATAGCTGTCACCCCGAACGCTGCCTCTGGCCTTGGCCTCGAGTACGCCGGCATTCGAATACGCGACCATCAAGCCTTCCTCACCACGGAGAACGATGATTACTAGACGCTCGCATCGCTCGAAATCCAGTCGAGACGCAGGGGCGCCGAGGTTAGGCGAATTAGCCTCTATGAGCGTAGTGAGCACGGGACATTCGACGATACGGTGGAGCGGCTTACGCAAGCGCTGGCCGTCTGGAGCAGGAGCCGTTCTCCAAGGCGCGTTGGTGAACGGCTCCATGGACGGCGGGGCTTAGCCCGTCTTGAAGGTGCTGGTGGACCGATTAAGGGTAATGGGCTTCCATCAAAAACCGGGGTGGGACAGTGGAACGGATCGACGTCGAAGGACTATCTATTGCCTTCAAAAAGGTCGGGAGCGGACCGCCGTTCGTGGCGATCTCAAATCGCGGCACTGTCGGATGCGTACACCCTCGGCGCCACCGATAGCCAAATGAGGAAGACTTCAATGCATGGATCGAAGACCGATATTCCGCGTGTCATGGATGGCAAGAGTTTTGTGAGTCACTCCACCGCATGGGGCGATATGGTCGCCACTATCGACCGCTGGGACGCGGGTTTTGATGGCAGCCCCTTCTTCGCCGCACTGCCGGAGGGCATGTGCCCGGTGCCGCATTGGGGGTATGTCTCGAAAGGGCGAGTGCGGATTAGGTATCGAGACCGTGAAGAGGTGATCGAGGCCGGTCAAGCCTTCTATCTAGAGCCGGGGCACATCCCCTTTGCCGACGAGGACAGCGAGCTTGTGTACTTCAGTCCGGCCGACGAGATGGCGAAGACCGAGGCCTTGCTGAAAGAACAAAAGAAGGAGACGGAGACACGCCCACAGGCTTGAGCTGGCGCATACGCCTGCCCAAGCCAACCAGTTCCTGATTGCTATGCACCTTCCGGCCCCTCCGGTCTGCAGGTGATTCCAGTGTCTGGCTCTGCGAAAGACAATAGGTTTGCACCGCATTCCACGAGGAGGGGACATGACCACGACCAACGGAGGAAGTCGGCAGGGGCGAGGTACGAGCGGGCGTTTCAGAAGATGCTCGAGATGAAGAAGCTCGACCTCGGGAAGCTGGAGTCGGCGTTCTCGGCGACGTGAGCAAGATGATCCTCCGAAATGAAACATGGCTCCGTACCACGCCGAATCGGATCATGGAGTTCTTCCAAGCGATGGAATCGAACTACACGCGGTGGCATCCGGATCACCACCGATTCGAATGGGCCAAGGGGCGAGGAATTGGGGAGGGCGTGGAATTTGAGATCGAGGAAGAGATCGACGGCAAGAGCAAAAGGAAAAGGCTTGTGTACAAACGGGTCGTGAACGGACATCATATCGAGTTTGCTCCGACCTCGAAGCTACTCCGTGTGCTGTTGCCACGCA
>SKWY01000237.1 GCA_007128675.1 Deltaproteobacteria bacterium
ATCTTCTAGTACCGCTCGAGCGTCACCGATGATCTCGGCGACGATATCGTTTACCGGCTTTATCGTATCGATGAGACCGATTGCCTGGGAGCAGGACATGCTTCCCGCGCTCACATCGCCTTGTTGGTACATCCCGAGAGCCGCCTTCCCAGACACGTAAGGATAGATCTCTTCGATGCCTCCTCCCCTTGCTTCTATTTCGGCGGCTTTTTTGGAGGCTTCGTTCATCCATACGCGATGAGCAAAACCGACCGAGCGCATGATGACGTCCGTATCGAGCTCGGTAGCCTCCAAGAGAGCTTTCTTCACGTTGATGTGAAGGGGACACTCCTCGGAGAGCATCAGACGGGTGCCCACGATTGCTCCGGCGGCGCCTAGCCCAAGGACTGCCAGGAAGGTACGACCGTCGACTACTCCACCACCGCCGATAACGGGAACCTGGAGGGCACGACAGGTTGCCGGCACGAGCACCAGCGTCGTCACGTTCAGGTTGCCCGTCGCTCCACCGTTCTCGTAGCCGACGACGGTTACCGCGTCCGCTCCCAGCTTCTCCGCTTTCTCTGCGTAGCGGACGCCCACGCATTTATGCATCCAGGTAAGGTTGTTCTTCTTGATCTCGTCGACCAGCTCTGGTGGAGGGGCGAAGCCGGATGTCTCGACTATCTTGACGTCCTCCTCCAGCAGGATCTCCAGATAGACCCGGTTGTCGGCCTTCTCCATCATTGGGAAGAGGTTGATGTTCACGCCAAAAGGTTTGCTAGTCAGATCCTTGGTTTCCTTCAGGGCCTCGCGAAAATCGCCTTCGTCCCGATACATGGCCGAGGCAATGATTCCGAGGGCTCCGGCATTGGATATGGCCGAAACGAAGGAAGGGGTCGAAAGGTCCATCATCGCGCCGCCGACGATGGGATGCTCGATGCCGAGCAAGGGCTGCAGCTTGGTCTTTTGGGTAATCATGAAGCTTCGTTTAGCAGATGGAGCTCTGTGCCGACAGGGTCATGAAGGCGTCTTATTCCAAGGGCGCCTTTGGCTCTGTTGATACCGGGGCGTGGTAATCCGGAATGACTCGTCGGGCCACACTCGTGGGTGAAGCCCGTCATGACGCCGCGCGTCATGACTTGCCTGGATTACGACCTGTATCTTTCCCGGATCGACCCATCTGGTCGAGTATGACGGCTGCCATGCTGACGTCGGGACGAAGGTTCCTTGGACGCAGCCGGACAATTCTGGAGGCAAGGTGCTTGTGAGTAATACGAAGAGGTCGTTTAGAAGAGAGATAGGCGTAAGGCTACTAACATCGATAACGGGAGCTGTGCTGCTTTTGGCGGGTTGTCCGGATCCAGACTACACCCAGCTCTACAGCACAAGGCCCTTGGCGCCCAGCTTCAACGAGGCCGAGGTGAGGGGCTTCGATCGTCTCGGCGCGACACTGGTGGACGATGGCATCAACTTCAGTGTCTTTTCCGGACACGCCGATAGGCTCGATCTTCTCTTGTTCGACAATCCTGACTCCTCGACGCCGATCCGTCAGTTCGAGATGCATCGCTTCGGTGACATTTGGAACGTCTTCGTTTCCGGGGTCGGTGAGGGACAGCATTACGGCTACGTGGCATGGGGGCCGAACTGGCCGGTCGATCCCGATTGGTATCCTGGATCCATTCACGGTTTCATCGCCGATGTCGACGGGGCAGGCCATAGGTTCAATCCCAACAAGCTTCTGCTCGACCCTTACACGAGAGCAGTGCACCGCGACCACAAATGGCATTGGGGCAGCCTTGCCACCGGTCCCATGCGGACCGAGTCCACCTGGGCCGCCGCTGCGAAGTCGGTCGTGACGAAGAGCCGATATCAGTGGAGCGAGCACGAGGCCGAGTGGCGCGAGGCTCGCCGAAACCGAGATCGCGAAGGTCATCGTTTCAACGACCCCATCGTCTACGAGGTTCACGTCAAGGGCCTTACCGCGGATCCTGCCAGCGGCGTGGAACATCCCGGGACCTTCAAGGGCTTCGCGGAGAAGGCGGCTTACCTTGCCGATCTGGGTGTGACGGCCGTCGAGCTGATGCCAATAATGGAGAAGCCTCTAGATGGTGGCTACTGGGGCTACAACAACATCCTCTTCTTCGCTCCGGAGCACACATATGCCTACAACCGAAGGCCGGGTAGGGTTTTAGACGAGGTCAAGGCCATGGTGGACGTGCTTCACCAACACGGTCTCGAGGTGTACCTCGACGTGGTCCACAACCATACCGGCGAAGGAGGGCTCTGGCGCCACAAGATCGAGCTGTCCGATGTGGACCTCGATCCGCGAATAGCTCCATTGCTCGGCGACTACGATGAAAAGGAGGTCGTCAACCTCTACTCCTATCGGGGGCTCGACAACGTCTCCTACTACGCGCTTCGAGACGATGACCCCGGCTTCTACATCAACAACACGGGGGTCGGAAACCAGACCCGCACCAACTATCGCCCAATGAGAAGGCTAATACTCGACAACCTTCGTTTCTGGGTCGAGGAGGTGGGAATCGACGGCTTCCGGTTCGATCTGGCCCCAATCTATGGTGAGAAGGATCGTGACTACTCCCAGTGGGCCGATTTCTCGGACAACCTAATCCAGGACATCGTCGATGATCCGGTCTTCCAGGAAAACAACACCCGGATGATCGCCGAGCCTTGGTCAATCACCATGTTCGCCCTGGGCGGCTTTCCGAGGAGC
>SKWY01000191.1 GCA_007128675.1 Deltaproteobacteria bacterium
GGAGCCTCTCCGACAGGAAGCCACGAGGGCCGGAAGGCACGCCGAGGGAACGAGCCGGAGTTCATCCCGACGAGAACGATCAAGCGGTGAGGTGTGACGGCGCCCGAGGTCAGGGATCTGACCTGGATGGCGCTCAAGCCCCCGGCCTCCCCTTGTACCGGAAGCTCGAATCGAGCGCGAAGCCGCTGATAGACGGTCTGCACGTCGAGGCCCTGCTTGGTGTCCGCGGGCAAAGCATCGGCGACCACCGATGAGATCTGCTCCGATAGCCATCGGGTGGTGGCTCCCGTATGGGTAAAGGCATCTCGAAGCTCTTCGATGGCGGCGCGCCACTCGTCGCGTGTCTCGAAGCCTTGGTTGAGTTTCTCCCGAGCAACCCGCAGGCGGGCAAGAATCGCCGAGAGGATAGCTGCTTCCCGAACTTCCGCCTTGGAAGAAACATCGAGCGGATAGAGCAGCGCCTTCTCCTCTTCTTCGCCCCGTCCCCATCGAGTCGGAAGCTCCTCTAGATCGCATTGCACTAGCGAGCCGAGGGCCATCCGCGCCATACCGAACGAGAGACTGTTTTCGTGCACCGGCTTTCCATAGACCTCGCCGCGATCGTCGGCATCCAGGCCCCAGCGCGCTCCCGATTCCAAGAGAAGATCGTAAAGGCGATCGGAAGAGATCGAGCCGAGGCCGAAGCGGCGGGCCACCTGCGGGATCGACAAGAGCGCATGGAAACGGGGGAGGGTCATGCGATCGCTGCACATCTCGAGGACCGCGAGCAGCGCTTGGGCCACGGGGTTGGTCTGCGAGAGGCCAAGCCCGACCAAATGCACCGGCAACACGGGAACCTTCGAAGCAACCGTTGCGGCCTCTTGGTTTCCATCGTCCTCTCGCTCGCCTCTGGCCGCAGAAATCGGTGGCTCGGCGTCGTTTCGGCGAGAGAAGACCTGCAGCAGGAGCCGGCCGTAGGCGTTCAGATCAGGCGTAAGAATCAGGATGTCACGTGGCGCCCGAGAAGAGTCCTCTGCAAGCCATCTCAATACCGAATCCCGCAGCTGCTCGACTTCTCGTGGCGGGGTCCAGGCAGGAATCAGCTGGGGCAGCCAGTCTGAAGACGGTGGCGTAGGCTCGAGCCTTTCGCCTCGAAGACCGGCCTGCCACTGCTGGAGCACAGGCGAGGGCTCATGGCGCGGCCCTATAGACTCCTTCACGACCGAGATCTTGCTCTTGCTCGTCCGTAGGCTCTTTCGCCACTCTTCTTCGAGCCCACAGGCGCGCTCCGCGGAGCCTGAGAGTTTCGGCGCATTCGCCTTCTTCCACCGTTCGGGCGAAAAGGAAGGCCGCAGCCAATGGACTTCGGTTCGTTTGGCGAGCAGTTCCAGAAGGCCCAGGGTCGCCGGGTCGAGATGATGCACTCCCAGCAGGAACAGGGCCGGAGGGATATAGACGCTCTCGAGCTGCCTCTCCTTGGCAGTTGAACGCCAGAAGGCCGGGCCGTCCTCGTGCAGGCGAAGCAATTCGCAGGTGCGCCTGAACCATTTTTGTCCAAGCTCGGAAGGGTCTTTCTTCGCCCACGTCACGACGCTCCTCGAGTCTTGGGCCATCGCGTCGCCTAGGGCCTGGGCTACCGCCTCGGCAAGGGCAAAGAAGCGCACTCGGTGGCGGGGGTTGTCATCGCCCGGTTTCGTATAGGACCTGACTTGCTCGAGGAGAGGGTCGTCTTCGTGCTCCTGCCAGAGATCCACGATGCGCCCGGTCAAGGCGGCGGCGCGCCAGGGATCCTCTTCGGATGGTCCTTGCCACCACGAACGGGTCATCATCGCCGAGTCCTTGGCGTTTGAACGGCCAAGCCGCTCGACCAATCCGGCGAAGGCGGTCCGCGCCGGAACGAGGTCTATGCCCGCTGCGACACCGTGGCGACTATGATGGGCGATCCAAGTCCGAGCCCAGGTGCCGATGCGGTTGTCCTCGATGAGGACGGGCACTTGCTCGAGAGGATTCTCGGGGCCCACCTCGTCGAGCAAGCCGGCTAGCTTTTGTGTGGCTGCGATGAGGTCGCCTGTGACATGCAGGGTCAAAGACATGTTCTAGGATCCTGTTCTTGAGGTCGTATTGAACGGTTGTCTCGAGCTGGCGCATGCGGTGAGATGGCCAGGGCGTGGGATTGACGCAAGTCCGTAGACTTTCCATCAGGCATGGGGCCGGAGCATGCGTCGCTAGCCGCGTCGTATCCTGAGTTTCCGTGGACTTCGTCGTTGGCTCTGTAGCCTGTGCATGGATGACGAGTCACGTCGTATGCGAAAAGACCGGCGCCGTGCGCGCCTTCGGACGGAACCTCGCAGCTGTCGTACCCAGATCCTCGACAATGGTCGGCCGCCCCCATGGGCACCGCACTATAGCACCGAAAGGGCAGATGGCTTGCGAATCGGGCTTAGGTGTTCGAATCGCGGCCCATTGCTTCCAATGCATCTCGCCGGCCCTCCAAATAGGCGGCCCGAAGACCTTCGGCGATCATGTGCTTGTCGCCGCCCAAAAGAGCATTAGCTCGGTCGAGCCACCTCGTCCTGCCGCCGACCTCTGGGGCATCGTCGGGTGAGACGCCTTGCTGTGCGAAGGCTTTTACGTCCATGGGGCCAAAGTCGCCTTTGGCAAGATAGGGGCGAACTGTGTCCGGCGAGAGTCCGCTCTTTCGCCATGCCTCGAATGTCGCCTCGAGTTCA
>SKWY01000010.1 GCA_007128675.1 Deltaproteobacteria bacterium
TGTAAGGAGCTGCCTTGCCACCAAACGAGCCGATGTAGCCGGCGGGCAGCGTGGTGCGGCGCATAGTAGCCGGGCCATGCTGTGCGCCGGCCACGACATTCAGCCGCGGGCGCCCAGGCAACCCAGTGGCCTGCCTTCGTTCGCGGCTTTGCCGAGACTCGTAAGGAAGGTCGCTACGCGGCTCCATCTCACTCTGCGCCGTTGGCGCAGTGCGAGTGCTCGGCCTGGAGGTAGGCGAGGACCGCTTGCTGGTGTGGATTGAGCGAGCCGGCGGCAGTAAGAATGAGGAATTGCAAAGAGATAGGCGACATCCATAGGGGATAGCTCCCCTCACTCTCGCGTCCCAGAATATTCCTCGATGGACTCTTGAGACACCACGGGTAGTGACCCCTCACCCGTGTCGATTCTTGCGGTTACGGAATCTGTTCCAATAATGCAAGAGCCGGAACACCGGCGGTGTGTCGATCGTGCGCCAGAAACCGATATCGAAATCGACCGGGCAGAGCAAGAGCGAGCCTCCGCTACGGCGCCTCCCGATGGAAATACTCCAGCACGCCACCAAGGCGTTCCGAGCAGACGATCTTGCCGTCGTCATTGGCGGGCTGCGTAAGTCGTCACGCTTCGGCCCGGAAGACGTCCGGAGCGACGAACATGGGGAGGTGAGCGGCGCTTTTAGGTGAGGGGAGCCAGGCGGTCATTTTGGGCCTTGCGGCCTGAGTAAAAGCAGCCACTCCGTCGTACTTTGGGATGGCAGCAGGAAACGACGATCCATATCGAAAGTTCTTGCCTTTTTCGGTAATCCAGTACTAAAATACTGCTTTAGTAGAGTAAAGATTTCATTCCATGAGGACCAAATGCAGAGTCTCTTGAAAATCTCGGATGCGGTGAACCTTGCGATGCATGCCTCAGCGATTATGGCCGGCGAGCTTGGTAGACCAATCTCGGCAAAGGAGTTGGCGCATCGCCTGGCTGCATCGGAGGCCACCCTATCCAAGGCTATGCAACGCCTTGTCAGGGCAGACCTTCTGAGCTCGACGCGAGGTCCCGCCGGAGGCTTCTTTCTCGCCCGAGAGGCGAAAGAGATAACGCTCAAGGAGATTGTCGAGGCCATCGAGGGAAAGCTTTCGACACCGGGCTGCCTGTTCGGAAGGCAAATCTGCGGCAGGAGTGAATGCATACTCGGCGACAGCGTCGCTCTCGCCCACGGGATTCTGGAGGAGCGTCTCGCGTCTACCACACTCGACCAGATCTCAATCAGCCTCAACGGAGCAAAACACCAGAAGAGGAAAGTGCCACGAAAGCCAATCAAGAGAAAGAGGGCTGCGAAATGAGCGAAGCCAAGAGGATGAGGAGGAAGATCATCGAGATCGACGACGAGCTTTGCACAGGTTGCGGTGAGTGTGTCCCTGGCTGTGCCGAGGGTGCCTTGCGAATCATAGATGGCAAGGCTCGCCTTATCAGCGATCTATTTTGCGATGGCCTTGGGGCATGCATTGGCCATTGTCCAACAGGAGCGATGCGTGTCATCGAGCGCGAGGCCGAGCCCTACGATGAGCGCAAGGTGATGGAGACGATGCTGGAGAAGGGGCCGGCCACAATAAAGGCCCATCTCGAGCATCTAGTCGATCATGGCGCGCTCGACTACTATCGAGAAGGAGTTCGCTACCTCGAAGAGAGCGGCATTCCCGTGCCTGCTCACGGGACCGAAGAGGGGCAGGCCACAGGTTTGCCTAGAAAAGAGTGCTCACTCGAGGTCGGTGGCGCGTGCCCGGGCTCGACTCCCTTGAATCTGGATTCTACGAAGCGAGCCGTGACTCCCATCTCAGGCGCGAGGGTGTCGCCGGCGCCTATTTCTCGCCTCGCTAACTGGCCGGTGCAGATCAGGCTCGTGCCTGTAGGAGCTCCCTACTTCGCCGGAGCCGATCTCCTAATTGCAGCTGATTGCACGGCTTTCGCGACCAGTGCGTTTCACGAGGAGTTGGCCGCGGGTCGGGTGGTCCTCATCGGCTGTCCGAAGCTGGACGATGCAGCAGGATATATCGAGAAGCTCTCAACGATCCTACGAGAGAACGATGTTCGTTCACTGGCAGTTGCGCACATGACCGTTCCGTGCTGCTTCGCGATGGCCTCGCTAGTCAAAACGGCTCTCGAACACTCGGGAAAGGACATCCCCTATCAAGAAGCCGTCATCGGCCTCGATGGCGGCGTCGAATGGAAAGAGAGAACGGAAGCGATCGCGTCCGCAAGGGAGAATTGAAGCCTTTGTGAGAACACCATTGCGATGATCTCGACTAATAACGCCAACAGTCACCTTGAACAAACAGGAGAGTAGAATAAATGTTTTGCTATCAATGCGAGCAGACGGCAGCAGGAAAAGCGTGCACCCGGATCGGAGTGTGCGGCAAGGAGCCGGACGTAGCCGATCTTCAGGACCTGCTTGGATACATCGCTATGGGCGTATCCCAGTACGCTCATCGTGCCCGAGGACTTGGGGCAAAGCCAGACCGAGAGATCGACAGGTTTGTGATTGAGGCCCTGTTCACGACCGTGACGAACGTTTCGTTCGATTCGGACCGCATTGATGAGATGCTAAGACGCGGCGTGAATATGAGGGCGAGGGCAAGGGCTCTCTATGAAGAAGCGGCGAGGGAGGCCGGTGTCGCGGTGGAGAGTCTCAATGGGCCTGCGACCTTCGAA
>SKWY01000381.1 GCA_007128675.1 Deltaproteobacteria bacterium
TTCGAATGGAGATGGCCGTGTAGCGCCACGTGTAGTCGAGCCCTCATGAGCCTTCGCTGACTCAACAAAGATAAGCCCCCTCCAGAGTCCCCGACCGACGAGGAGAATGAGATGTCACTGCAAACGACAATAGTCATTGGTAGCAGCGCCGGGCTCGATCTTGGCCTCGCCGACAATTCGATATCCCTCGTGGTGGGGCTCGCAATACTCTCACTCCTACCTTTCGCGGCCCTGACGCTAACATCCTTCGTGAAGATCGCCGTGGTGCTCGGCATAGCACGAAGCGCGCTGGGCACCGGGCAGCTTCCCCCTACACCGGTGCTCACAGGTCTTGCCGTCATCCTGTCCGCGCACGTCATGGCTCCAGTGGCAACAAAAGCGTGGGATGCCATGACCGATGACGAAGGCTCTCCAGACGAGGTGGCACTGCTAGATGGGCTTGCCGCGGCCCGCGAGCCCCTCGTCGACTTTCTGACTACTCACGCTAGCTCCGAGGATCTCGAGCTCTTTCTCGACGTCGCCTCGAAGTCGCGAGGAGATGGACAGGTCCTCTGCGAGCGGAGCCTGTTGGTCGCCGCTCCAGCATTTCTGATAGGGCAGCTCCGGGAAGCCTTCAAGATTGGCTTCCTAATCTTCCTGCCCTTCTTGGTGGTCGACCTCGTCGTAAGCTGCGTCTTGCTCGCACTGGGGATGCACATGCTCTCGCCCACCACCGTATCCCTTCCTTTCAAGCTGCTGCTCTTCGTGGCGGCCGACGGCTGGATGCTCATCTCGGAGTCCCTCATCCGAAGCTATCTGCCGACCTGAGGACTCAAGCGGCTCGAAACCGGGGAGCGAAGACTCGAAAGGGCCAAGCAAGGCAAAGAGCGGGGAATGACGATGAGCGAAGAGATACTACTTCAATTGGCTTACGAAGCACTGCTGCTGGTTGCCTCGGTGGTTGCCCCTCCCATCCTTGCAGCCCTGACGACAGGCCTCCTCGTCGGCCTAGCACAAGCGATTACCCAGGTTCAGGACCAGGCTCTGTCACTGGCCTTCCGGATCGCCGCCGTGTTCGGAGCGCTCGTTCTCTCAGGGCAATGGGCTTTCGATCGAATCGCATGTTTCGCCGGCAGAGTTCTCGAGATGGTGGCCTTCGCATGAACTCGGCCCTCCCAAATTTGGCTAGCGACCTTTCTCTATTCCTCGAGCTGGCGGCGGCGAGCCTCTACCCAACCACACTATCCGCCGCTCGCCTCATCCCAATCGTTTGGCTCGCCCCCACATTCGGGGGACGCCTGCTTCCGCTGCCCGCCAGGATCACCCTGGCTCTCGGCCTATCTCTCGTCTTGGCTCCTCCGTGGACATCTGAAGCTGTTCCCCTGGGGCTTTCCTTCGCCCTCGCTCTGACGATTGAAATGCTCATTGGTACTGCGCTCGGGCTTCTCGCCTCCCTACCCTTCGAGCTTGCCCGTGCCAGCGGCCATCTAATCGACGTATCCCGGGGTGCCGCCATGGCCCAGGTCATTGCTCCCGGCCTCTGCGATCGAGCGACCCCGACTGGAGACATACTCTACCTCGCCATCTTGGTGGCTCTGACGGCGGCCGGTGGTGACAGGCTCTTGATCCTAGCTCTAGCCGACGGATTCGTTCACCTACCTCCGGGTGCGGCTCTCACTCTCGAAGGAAGCGGAGCCATCGGAAAGGAGCTAATCGAGGCCACGAGCGCCCTGCTGGCAACGGCGCTCCTTCTTGCCGCCCCGCCATTGATCGCCGCTCTTCTGGCGGACCTTCTCCTCGGAGTAGTTGGTCGCGTCGTGCCCCAGCTGCCCCTCTTCTTCCTCGGAATGCCCGTCAAGACGGTGCTCGGTCTGTTGGTGGTCGCTTTCGCTCTCGGCCCAATACTCTCCGCCGTCTTCGAATCCGGGGCCGAAATGCTGGAGACAATTCTCGATTTACTGTGCTTCTTGGGAGGCAAGGGCCAATGAGCGATGCGGGTGACCGGACCCTTGATGCAACGCCTCGCCGCCGTCAGGATGCCAGAAGAGAAGGCCGCGTCGCAAAGAGCGCCGACCTTGCGGCCGCCGCTTGCCTCGTCGTCGCCGGTGGAGCCCTGGCCGCCATGGTTCCGAGCATCGCCGCCGGTTTACTCTCCCTGGCCAGGCACTGGTGGGGCGAAGCTGCTGTTTCCCAAACAAGGGCCGATGCCGCCACAGCTTTCGATCCGGGCGACGAGTTAGCCTCGCCCGCTTTGCAGGAGGCACTGCAGGGCGCTCTCTTTGTAGGACTGGAAGCTCTCTTTCCAATACTCCTTGTATGCGCCGCAGCAGGACTGCTCGCCACAATCGTGCAGGTCGGCCTAGTCTTCTCCTTGAAGGCAATCAAGCCGGACATAAAGAGAATCAGCCCGGTCGCCGGCGCAAAGAGGCTTTTTTCAGCCTCTAGACTCATGGTCATCGGTCGAGCCGCCGCGGCTCTTCTTCTTTCACTGGGGCTCACGGCCAGTCTCACACGAACTCTCATCCCGGATATCCTCTCGATGCCGAAAGGCTCGAGCGAGGCTCTTGCTTCTCTTCTCGGTTCTCACCTGCCCAGTCTGATCTTTGGGTGCGGGCTCGTCTTGCTCGCACCAGGCGCGCTGGATCTGTTGCTCGCTCGCAGACGTCTTGAAAAAGAGCTGCGGATGACTCACAGGGAGGTGCGCGATGAGCAGAA
>SKWY01000270.1 GCA_007128675.1 Deltaproteobacteria bacterium
AGATATGCCGCAAAGCTTCCGCGAGGTATCCGATGAGTCAGCAACCGGCAACCGGGGCCCAAACCGACAACTGGAAAGAAGTGAGGAAGCGAAGCGTCCTTGCCTTGCCAAAAGAGGTCGTGAAGCTGATTCGAGACGTCAAGAAGAACGACTCGAGACCGAAAAGTCAGCTCATCTCCATCTTGCATCGTCTTCAGAGCATCGAGGGTCATCTTGGATCCGATCAGCTCGACGCCGTGGCGCAGTTACTCGGTGTTCCGGCCGCGAAGGTCACGGGGGTGGCGAGCTTCTACCATTTCTTCAGGCTTCTCCCGCGGGGCCGCTACATGATCAGCGTCTGCATGGGCACTGCTTGTTATGTGCAAGGGGCCGAGGAAGTTCGCTCGAAGCTGGCCGAGGAGCTCGGCATAGACGAGGGGGAGACGACCGAGGATGGGCTCTTCTCGCTCCAGGGCTCACGGTGCGTTGGTACCTGCGGGCTTGCTCCGGTGGTGATGGTCAACGACGATGTCCATGCGAAGGTGACGCCCAGCCAGGTGCCGGCCCTAATAGAGCGCTACAGGAGCCTAGAGAGCGTCTCGGCTCTCGGGTGAGGCCGGCTCTTCGGGCCCCGGCCACCGGCAGTTTGGCTTGCGAGCTAGGCTCCACACCGGAGCCTAGACGCACCTTACGAGCCCGATCACTTATGCTCTCTGCGCTCCTGGCCCAGGCACCAGTAGAAGCACCAAGCCGCCTATGATGGCGATGATGCCGGCCCCGAGGGGAGTGTTCATCTGATCGGCCTCCTGCAAGGTCATCTCGAACGTTCCGATGGAGATCTCGGCGACCTCTGGTGAGTACATGAAACCACCGTAGATCACCGCCGCAACCCCAATGACGATCAGGATGGCCCCGATTACGCGTGTAATAGGCATATCCCGCTCCTTTATTCAGAAGAGCTCTATCGATCCTCTCAATAGGCAGTGATTTTCGAATGGGACAGCGTTTTCAGTGCTTGACCTGTCAACCAAGCGGGGCTATACGGACGTTCAGTCGGGCCCGTGATCAAGCAATGTCGGAGGTAGAGGTTAGACTGCCTTTCATCAACGCAGCATTGGACGCCAAGTACAAAGAGCCCAGTAAGGCTCTCATCGAGCACAGCAAGGAACGAAAGGACGAGACCATGGCAGGCAACCAAGAGAAGGAGAAGGCAATCGATCTCGCCGTATCGGCGATTGAGAAGCAGTTCGGCAAGGGTTCGATCATGCGTTTGGGCGAGGACGCCCTCATCCAGGATGTATCCAGCATCTCCACGGGATCCATCAGCTTGGATCTCGCTCTTGGAGTCGGAGGTGTTCCCAGGGGGCGGATCGTCGAGATCTACGGGCCGGAGTCCTCGGGTAAGACCACTCTAACCCTCCATATGGTCGCCGAGGCACAGAAGGCTGGGGGAATAGCAGCCTTCATAGACGCCGAGCATGCCCTTGATGTTTCTTATGCTCGCAAGCTAGGCGTCAGAACCGATGATCTCTTGATCTCTCAGCCGGATACGGGTGAGCAGGCGCTCGAGATAGCCGACATGCTCGTTCGCTCTGGGGCCATAGACATCCTGGTGATCGACTCCGTTGCGGCCCTGACCCCCAGAGCCGAGCTCGAGGGTGAGATGGGGGACTCCCACGTTGGTCTTCATGCCCGTCTGATGAGCCAAGCCTTGCGAAAGCTTTCAGGCAATATTCACAAGTCGAACACCACTGTCTGCTTCATCAACCAAATTCGGATGAAGATTGGGGTCATGTTTGGTAACCCCGAGACGACCACGGGCGGAAACGCTCTTAAGTTCTATGCCAGCCAGCGCCTGGACATCCGGCGTATCGGGGCCATCAAGCAGGGCGATCAGGTTCTTGGCAATCGAACACGGGTGAAGGTGGTCAAGAACAAGGTCGCTCCTCCCTTCAAGGAGGTGGAGTTCGATATTCTCTATGGAGTAGGAATCTCCAGGGAAGGTGACGCCCTCGACCTAGGGGTGAATCAAGGCATAGTGGACAAGAGCGGCGCTTGGTATAGCTACGGAGGCGAGCGAATAGGTCAGGGAAGAGAAAACGCCCGCGATTTTCTAAAGGCCAACCCAGCCATGCTCGCCGACATTGAGGGTAGGCTCCTCGAGAAGTTCGGCCTCGCGAGGAGGCCGGGCCTGCGGGCCCTGGATGGTGGAGCCGGCACGGAGACGGAAGAGAACCAAGAGGTTGCGGTGGCTTCCTCCCGTGGCCGCAAGAAGAGCGCCCGCTGATTGCGCCCTTTGGCCGGCGGCGAGAGCTCGCCGGCCGGGGGACATGGGCCCTTATTGTGCCGCGATGGTCTCGGCTTCTTCGATCTCGCCGTCGCGCTCCATGAAAGCGCGACGAAGCTTGAGCGTCAGGCGCCTAAGATCCTCGTTGATTCTCACGAACTGAGCGCGTCCGCGCTCCTCGGCCAGGATGGACTCGAGCCTCTCGATCGCTCGTTCGCCGTCCTCTCGTGATGGAACCTTGTCGTTGGCTCGCCCGAACAAGAGAGTATCGAGAGCGACTATGATGGCGAAGCGGGCCTCGAGGTGATCCTCTTGAGCGGCCGCGAGAAGAGGGGTCAAGGCTTTCTGATTCCCAGTCCAGCCCAGCTCCCAGGCGGCCTTCTCGCGTACCCGGGCCTTGCCGTCCGAGAGCTTCTCCAGCCAGCAGTCAACCGATGTCTCACACTCGTTGGCGGCCTCAAGCATGGGCCGAAACTCCTTCGTTCTCTCCACGAGCCTGTCGATGCGTTGTTGGCACTGCTTCTCGATTGCCTCTTCATCACCGCGGAACCAGGACTTACACTCGTTGACGGTGGTGGCGGCCTCCAAAGCCCTATCGAATACCGAGAGTGTCCCAGATCCGCCTAGTCGGGCGATCCCGCGCAGGGAGTACTCCCGGGCGTCATAGTTTCGGCCGCCTGTGGCGGAGCGCCGAAGGTGGGGAATCACGGAGCGATCTCCGATCATCACGAGAGATTGAATGTATCGCTCCCGCGTGTTGGCCTCCTCTTCGTCGAGCATGGAGACGAGCTTCGGCACGGCGGGTCGATATCTGAGCCGGCCTAGACCATCGGCGGCGAACATTCTGGGGATGAGCTGCATGTCTATGTATTCCGACTCGTAGTCGAGGCGGCGCATCAGCGCGCGGGCGGCCCGGTTGTCCGCAAGATCCCCGAGAACCTGAGCTGCCTTGGCGTACACCGCTTCGGGCCTGATCCCGTTCTCGCCGGCCCACTCCAGAAAATCCTGATCCCGTCCTTCGAGAATTGCGATCAGGTGTGGGCCCGCGTCGGCACCGAGCTGGAAGACAGCGAAAGAGGCTTCGCGGTAGAAGGACACGCCGGCTCGCTCCTTGAAGAGCATCTTGATTAGGGCGGTAAGGCCGTCGGGATGACCGATGGCCCCTAGAGCCTCGATTGCTCGCCGAGAAATGTAGGGGCTCACATCGTCGGCGACGGCAAGCTCCGAGAGACGCTCCACAGCCTCGGGCCGCCCCGTGAGCCCAAGAGCCTCGACCGCCGCGAGGACCTCCTCGGGCTCTCTTGCCCTGGTCAGCCGAACCAGCGGCGGAATGGCCTCGGGCTCGCCAATCTCACCAAGTGATCTGGCGATTCGCACGTTGGCCGCGTTTAGGGCACGGCTCTGGCTGTCCACGCCTCTCCCGGCGCTGTAGTCGATGCTGTCGGCCAGATACTCTATCGCGTTTTTGTCACCTACCTCGCCGAGAAACCAGGCTGCGTGGCGACGAATGATAGGGTGCTCCTCGAGCAGCGGAACCACGCTTGGCACGAGGTGCGAGAGATCCTCGCCTTTTTCGAAACGAGCGCTGGCGGCCGAGCGAAAGCCCTCGCCGGCTTCGACGAGCGCGGAGTCGCTTCTGCCGATCGTTGGGATGTGCTCAATCCATTCTTCGAGCGTTTCGGGAGCCTGATCCTTGCAGCCGGCAAGGCAGGCCAAGGCAAGGAGTAGAGCGCCTACGAGAAGAAGTCTTCCTGGACGGTGCATTTGTTGTCCTCTCCTTCGAAAGAGGGCGAGAGAAGAATGCGGCGACTGCTCTTCGTTTCCTCCTGGCTCTTCTATACGATCCAGGGGCGAAGGTCACCCAAAGCTGGTTCGGGGCATGATCCACCCCAGCCTCCGTTGGGGGCAAGGATCGAAAACCACCACGCGAGTCCCCGGCTGCGTCATGGAGAAACTACCTCTAGTCGTCGGAGGCCGCGCGAGAAATGTCGTCAAGTGCTCTCGTGATGGCTCCCCGAATTCGTGCGTTGTCGGGGTGATCCTGTATTCTGACCAGGGCGGTGGCAGCGCGAGAGTCTTCGGTTTGTCCCAGGGCGACGACGGTGAAGTAACGAACTCGCGTATTCGGGTCCGAGAGGGTGTCCAGCAGCACGTCCACGGCCCTGTCTCCGCCATGGATGCCGAGAAGCAATATGGCGCGGATCCTAGTATCGACGTCGGGCACTCCCCGGACTCGCTTGATTAGCTCGTCGATCTCCAAATGCTCCCGCATCGACTCGAGGCTCTCGTGGGCTGCCACTTGTACGCGAGGCTCCTCCAATGGAGCGATGAGCCTATCGACCAGGGCGTCTATCAAGACGGAGCCCGGGTAGTCCTTGGCGATGTCCGCCGCCGCGGCTCGCACCAGAAAGCTCGGTGAGCGGCTCAAGGTGGCCGCCAAGACTTGAACTACATCGGAGTGCTCCCAAGACGTCAGCGAGCGCCGCACGGCGTTCCTGACTCCCTCGTCGCTGTCCCCCAAGAACTCGGCCAGGGCCGTCTTCGCCTGTCGAGATTCCATTCGGCTCAATGCTTCCACCGCGGCCATCCTCGCAAGCGGCGACTCCCGCTCCCTTGCAAGGAGAAGGTACGGAACAGCTCTATCCGCCCCCGAAACGAACTCTTCCGAGTCTTCAGCCGGCGCATCTTCGGTGTCGGCTGGCTTCGTCAGGGAGTCTATGGCGTCTCTGGCCGCTCGCCTCACGAAGGCATGATGGTCACCGCAGGCCATGAGAAGTGGTTCTATGCCGGCAAGAACTCCCAGGTTGCCAATAGCCATCGCGGCGGCGCCACGGACGGTGTAATGGCTATCGTATCTCAACGCCTGGCGAAGCACATGGAAGTCTTCGTTGGCCGTTCCTCGATGTCCCAACATGATGGCGGCTTGGACGCGCGCTCGGTAAGCCCTTCCCCCGGACAACAAACGGTGCAGCTTGGCTCGATCCTCCGCCGAGAGCTCCGTGGGAGCGGCGGTCCTCGAGTCCTCTGCTCCTTCGGGTTCGGCGAGGCCGACGCCTGGAAGGCCGAGGGCCAAGACGGCGGCTAGGAATAGAATGCCTCTTCGAAGAGAACGGGATCCCTGCGAGAAGGCAAGCAAAGCTTTGCGGCTAGCCGCGGTTGGCCAGGAGGAGCTATCGGCCGAGCCACGAGAGCAGGATGACCGGTTGGGGTTGATGATCATTGCGGCCTCCCTGAAAGCCTTGGGATTGAAAGGGGCGTCAGCTCGCCGCTTTCTCTTTGTCCTCGTCAGTCTTTTCGGAGCTCGTCTCAGCTTCCTCGCGCAGGGCGCCCGCCACTGACTCGCGCTTTCGATCGCGTATCGAGCGAAGAAGGTCCAGCTGGTCGGCGGCCGCGCCAGAGGTCTCGAGCTTGGCTATGACCTCGTCCAGCTTGTCGGCTTCATCCTTGTCTCGATTCTTCAGCATCGTCACGGCTCGCTCGAAGGAATCGAAAAAGCCCTTGAGCTCGTCTCGCTTGCGAAGAGGACGCAGAGATGGGTAGACGCCGTCGGCCAGCAGACCCAGGTAGCGCCCCATGACGAAGGCCGGCCCCGCGACTCTATGGGTGATCAATATTCCAAGAAGACCCAGTGCCGCCATCATCAAGAGCGTGATGCCGACGTAGAGCCAGGGTAAGTGTGCCTGATCCGCTCGAAGCTGCTCGCGTAGAAGCTCCGCACCAGGTATATCTCCGAGCAAGAGAATCTCGGCGGAGGTGCGTGTCGCATCCCACATCCATAGCGCGAAGATCGCGGAGACCGCGCCTCCAATCAGCGCAATCAGCAACGTGTACTTGAACTGGAAAGACCGGTCGACGATGAACTGTCGTCGCTTTGCCATGAGCATGCTCTCCGGGACTGGGTCGAGAGTTCGATAGCTACCATCCTACCTATGACAGGCTGAAGATGCACGTACCTGGCTTTGATCTCAAGTCTTTATGGCAAGACAGCGTCCGGCACTGTGATTCAGGCCGGCTTACAGGCGTCGTATTCGGCGATCTGGCCGGTCACTCGACCCGGGTAAATGTGCTGTCTCTTGGTAAGGCGGCGGGTCCGATGGCCGCCGGCGCCGTCGAGAGGCTTGGCGATGGTGTCGGTAGGGTGGTGGTCGTCGGTGCGAGCGCCACGGGCGCTCCTCACGGGGCCGAGGTGTATGTTGGAGACCACCCCTACCCAGGATCCGCCTCCTTCGCCGCGGGGCGCGCTCTTCTTCGGGCTGCCGAAGAGCTTTGCAGAGAAGACGAGAAAGTTCTCGTGTTGGTAAGCGGGGGCGGCTCGGCCCTGTGCGAGGTGGCCGCCGAGGGCATATCCGAGGAAGAGCTGCTCGCGGTCCATAAAGCGCTCGTCAGAAGTGGGTTGCCCATAGAGACGATGAACCGGGTCCGAAGCCGTCTCTCCGCGATAAAAGGGGGGGGGCTTGCACGGGCGCTGGGGAGATCCCTTGTTTGGGAAGGCGTCCTCGTGGACATTCCATCGGGCGATCCCGATGCAGTGGCGTCAGGCCCTTGTCGTCCCCTGGATCCCAAGACAGCGGGGGAGTTTGCAAACGTTGATCGGCGGACTATCGGCACCCCAATCACCTTGGCGGACACGGCGGCTCGACTTGCTTCGGATCGAGGTGTGGAGCAGGTCACTGGTCGAGGCGGAACCGTCTCTGGTAGCCCGGTCGAGGAGGTCGGAGAGGAGGTCTTGAGTCATATTATGGATGGGAGCGGTCTTTTGATTGCCACAGGTGAGGTCTCGGTGCCACTTTCCAGCGAAGGACCGAGAGGTCGAGGAGGAAGGGCGCAGCACCTTGCTCTTTGGGTGCTCGAACAGGCGAAACAGAGGCTCCCACAAGGACTGGAATGGGCTTTTCTGGCCGCGGGAAGCGACGGGCGTGATGGTGAGGGAGCGGCCGGAGCCTTGGTGCACAATGGCTGCGGCGGAACCCCCGAGGAGCTTCGATGGGGTCTTCAGCATCACGCATCGGGTGAGATCCATCGCCGGTTGGGAACTTTACTCGAGGAGCATTCGCCTCGAACGAACCTCACGGATCTCTACATGGCTTGGGTAAGGTAATCTTCGATGAGCTCCTCGAAGATAGTCTTCATGGGCACGCCCGATTTTGCCGTGCCTAGCCTCGACGCTCTCCTCGCGGGTCCCGATGAGGTCGTGGCGGTCGTGACTCAGCCCGATAGGCCGAGCGGCCGCGGCCAAAGACTTCGGCCTTCTCCGGTGAAGAGCCGAGCGTTGGATGCGGGCATTCGAGTGCTCCAGCCAAGGAGGCTTCGCAAGGAGGAGGGGGTCGCCTTTCGCGAGGAGCTTGTTAACGTCTCTCCGGATGTCGTGGTCGTCGCGGCATATGGCCAGATTCTTCCAGCCGAGATCCTTGCTCTTCCGCCCCTTGGGTGCATCAACGTGCATGCATCCCTTCTTCCTCGGTGGCGAGGAGCGAGCCCGATTCAGTGGGCGATCCTTTCGGGCGATGACAAGACCGGAGTATCGATCATGCGCATGGACGAGGGCCTCGATACGGGCCCTGTCATTCTGCAGCATTCCATTCGAATCGAAAGGGAAGAGACGGCAGGCAGGCTGCATGATCGGCTCTCGAAGCTGGGCGCCAAGGCATTGATGGAGGCAATGGACCTTGTTCGAGACGGAAAGGATCGTCCGGCTTCCCAGAAGGACGAGCTTGCCACCTATGCTCCCATGCTTCGAAAGGAGGACGGCAGGATGGACTTCGAGCTTTCGGCCGAGGAGCTGGAGAGAAGGGTGCGAGCCTTGAACCCTTGGCCTGGAGCCTTCACGAAGCTCGAGGGGCGACTTCTCAAGGTTCTTCGGGCGCTCTCGATGCCGACCCGTGTGAAGGCTGGTGAATCTGCCGAGGATGAGACGAGCATTACCCCCGGCACGGTAGTCGCCGCCGGACCGGAGGGGATCGATCTTGCCTGCGGCCAGGGGTTCTTGAGGGTTCTCGAGCTTCAGCCGGAGGGCAAAAGGCCCATGACGGCCGCCGCATTCGCGGCCGGAAGACGGGACCTAGCAGGAACCACGGCGACACTGTAGCGGGCTCGAAGTTTATCCAAAGGAGAGGTCTCGCTTCAGGTCCGCCGGGTTGCTTGCGTGCAGGAGCGCCGTTGCTTCGCTTATCATCTCGGCCTTCACCATCTGAAGGATATGCTGGTCGAAGGTTTGGCATCCAAGCTCGGTTGCTTGACCGATATAGTGCTCCAGATCGTCGGTCTTCCCGGCGTCCTTTATGGCCTCCTGGATCGAGCGAGTAGCCCTCATGACCTCGACTGCCGGCAAGAGCCCTCCTTCCTTTGCCTTCACAAGACGGAGGCTCACGGTAGAGACCAGCGACTCGGACAAGCGAAGGCGTATGCTCGACTGCTCTTCCGCGGGAAACAGGCCGACCAGGCGGCTGACTGTTCGTCTCGCATCGACAGTGTGGACGCTCGTCACGACGAGGTGGCCTGTCTCGGCGGCCTTCAGACAGATGTCCATGCTGTCTCGATCCCTCAGCTCTCCGACCATGATTACATCGGGATCTTGCCGCAGCACGCTGCGAAGAGCGCTTTGGAAAGAGCGGGTATCGGCTCCCACCTCCCGCTGAATGATGAGGCTCTTGGCGGTAGGGTAGATGAACTCGATTGGGTCCTCGATAGTGACGACGTGTGCCCGGCGATTCAAGTTTAGATGCTGGATCATCGCCGCGATGCTGGTGCTCTTTCCCATTCCCGTGGCACCGGTGACCAGGATCAGTCCTCTTGGCAGCAGCGAGATCTCTCCGAGCACGCGAGGAAGATTCAGCTCGGCGAAGCTGTGAATCGTGAAAGGTATCACCCGAAGGACCACCCCGAGGGCTCCGCGCTGCTTGAAAATGTTGGCCCGGAAGCGTGACAGGCCCGGAATCGAGTAGCTTCGGTCGACCTCGTCGAACTCACCCTGGAAGAGATCCGGCTCCTCCTGCATCACGATGAGAGCAACGGACTCCGTATCGCTGGGAGTCAGGGGAGGGCCTTTGATGCCGATGAGATCTCCCTGGATCCGAAAGATCGGTGGGTAACCCACCTCGAAATGAACATCCGAGGCGTTGTTCCTGACCGCTGTCTCGAGGATGCCTCTGAACTGGTCCTCGTTCACTCTCTGCTCCTTTTTCTGGTCGGCTTCTTCGAGGTTACAAGATCGCCTTTTCGGTAGTGTATCAGAGGCGTCAAGTCCTTGGGTCTTGGCACGTTTGAGAGAAGGAGGCTCCGCCCCGCTGACGAGAAAAGCGACAGGTCCGTCTTGTTTGAATCGAAGACCATCGAGAAACCGTTCCCCAGTGCGCCTGGCGCTAGCCTGTTTGCGAGAGCCCTTCCAGCATCTGTCTGGCCGACTCGATTGGCGCTAAATCGAGGGCCGACTCTAGAAGATGCCGGGTTTCGTCTATGTCACCCCTTACCTTGGCCAGCTCGGCCTGACCCACGAGGAGTTCCGCCTGATAGGTGAAGTTCATACTGGGATAGCGCTCCTGACGATGCGCATCCCTTCCCGCCTTGGTCGAGATGGCCTGGTGTGCCTCCACCATGCGGTTCCACAGCTTTTCGGCCACCTCCTGTGATGCGTCCCGCAGCTTGCCGCCAGGCCCGTAAAGCTTCTTCAGGGATACGAAGGCCTTTTCCACGGAGCCTGGGTGACTGCTCCAATGGAGGCCTAGGACCTCGAAGTGGTCCTTTCCTTGAATGGCGAGCCAACGGGCGGCGGCCGGGTCCTCTTCGACGTTTTCGGGTGGGAGGCGCCAGTCCAGGCCGCCACGAAGCTCGAGCAAGTATAAGATCTCCCAAGCCGCGCGATGACCGATGCCGCTTGCGAGAATGTCGGAGACTCGCCTCGTCCCATCGAGGGCAGAAGATGCCACACGGGCCTGCGCGTCGGAGAGAGCCAAGGTGCGCGCCACCTTACGGCCTCTACTGGAAAGCCGAGGGCACAGGGCCATTCGGGGTCCAAGCCCTTCCGCGAGCAAATCATCGTCGAAACCGTGGAGAATGCGCTTGATGACGGCGC
>SKWY01000379.1 GCA_007128675.1 Deltaproteobacteria bacterium
CGGCTATCGGATCATGCTCCCAAGCCGACCGCGGTAGACCCCAGGGAGGGGCCCGCCTCGACCTTGGCCCGAGGTCCAACGGTGGTCGCTCGTGCCGGGGCTTGGCAGGGCCGAGCATCTGATGGGATTGCGGTGGTGGGAGAGCCGTCCTTGGAAAACTTCGAGGGGTTGGTGCGAGTCCTTGTTCCTGTATCGACCACCGTGCGACATCGCAAGGGAGAGGTGCCTGCCGACGAGTCGCGGGGGCTTCCCAGACGGATCTACCTCGATCTCAAGCCCGCGAGCCTCGAGGCTCCCCCCTTCGAGGCGTCAGTCGATGAGGGTTATGTCACCAGAGCCCGTGTAGGCCAGTTCTCTCCGAACATCGTGCGAATCGTCTTCGAGCTGCGAGCCAACAAACCCCTGGCGGCCTTTCCTCTCCTTGCGGAAGGCTCGATGGTAATCGACATCACGAGTCCTGATGCGCCGGCCTCGGACCCCATCGCGCTCGTGACATCGGGACCGAGCGAGCAGGATGGAGATGCCGTGGAGCCTTCTTCCGGAGGCTCTGGGGACGCGGAGGCGGGGAGCGTGGATGTAGGCAGCACCCGGGATATTCGGGAGCATCTAGGTTCCGTGCATGAAGTGCCCCTGTCCGTTCAGGCTGGGCTCAAGGTGCGAAGAGTGGTCATCGATCCAGGCCACGGAGGGCACGATGTGGGGGCGGTCGGTCCAACCGGTCTTCAGGAAAAGGAGGTGGTGCTGTCCATCTCGAAGAAGCTCGGAGAGAAGCTTACTGCCCATGGTCTGGAGGTCGTCTACACCAGAACGGAGGACGTCTTCGTTCCTTTGGAGGCCCGCACGGCGGTGGCCAACGACGAAAGGGCCGATCTCTTCATCTCGATTCACGCCAACGCCACGACTCGTCGGGCAAGACGAGGAGTCACGACCTACTACCTGGATGTCACGAGTGATCGTTACTCCATGCGTCTCGCAGCCCGCGAGAACGCGACTACGGAGAGGTCGGTGGGTGAGCTGCAGCTGATTCTCGCGGACCTGGCTACTCGGCACAACACCGACGAGTCGGCTCGTCTCGCCACAAGAATACAGGACACCCTTGTCCACACACTCTCCGCCCAGTACTCCGATGTGCATGACCTGGGGGTGCGATACGCTCTGTTCTTCGTTCTTCTGGGGGCCCGAATGCCGTCGGTTTTGGTCGAGACCAGCTTCATCTCCAATCCCGAGGAAGAGAAACGCCTGGCGAGCGAGGAGTACAGGGATCATGTGGCCGAGGGCATCTTCCAGGGCATACTGGCTTTTCTGGAAGAACGAGACCGTCTTGCATTCAGCGACTAGAAGCTCTTTCGTTGGGCGAGCTTCGTTTGCGGACCGACCGACGATCTTCTCCAGATTCCGCACATGCATCGTAGGTCTTCACAGGAGCCTTTGACCTCGAAACACATACTCTGGACCGACGTTTTACGTTAGGGTTCGTTTCATGGGCCTTCTCGACAAGCTACTTGGTCGCAACAAGTATGAGGACGCTTACTTCGACCTGCTGGTGGAGCTCGGGCAGCTGGTGGTTTCCTCCCCGCCGGCGGGCGTACGCTTAAGCAGGATGGTGAGCGTGAATCGCGCTGCCGATGTCCTTCAGAATCGTCGCCTAGAGTTGGAGCTGCTCGAACAGGCCATGGAAGAGGAGGAACAGAAGGCACTGGCCGAAACCGAGGAGGAGAATCGTGAGCGTCCAAAGCACGAGCAGATGGTGGAGAAGAATCGCGCAGCCATATTGACCCTGGAGAAGAGACTATCTTCCATCAAGAAGAATCTCATCAGCCGTCAGGCGAACATGCGATATTTCGTTCGGGCGCTGGAGGCGCAGGAGCGCAAGGTTGCTGCCTACGAGGAGGCGGAGGAGCAGGAGAAAGCGTCCGCCGAACGGGAGGTCCTAAAGAAGATGCGCCTCGATCGAATGCGCCAGGAGCGTCACCTCATCGAGGCCGAGGAGGAGATGGATATGCATCTGCAGGGCGAAGGGCGAGCCGGGGAGGGAATGCGCGCCAAGCTCCGCTTGGAGGAGATCCAGCAGATCCAGAAGGAACGGGACGAGCACCTCGACTCGACTCTGGAAGAACTCGACAGGCAGGCGCAGGCCAAGGAGACGGAGATTGCCGAGACCGAGGAGGCACTGGCCGAGGCACTAGCCGAGGTCGGGGCGGAGGTGTACGAGAGGCGACTTCCTCGTTCTGACTACCAAGAGATATATGCGGAGCTGGATACCTTGGCGGAAAAACTCGGGTGACCCTTCGGCTCCCCATTTCTCAGAACCGTACGCGGTAGCGGTTGCTCCCTCTGGGAACTGTTGGAAGATCGCCTTCTTATTGAACCCCAAGCGATCGACATGCATCGGTGTTTCTCGAGCAAGGCACTTCGTTGATAGGGATGATGCCGGTGATCGACAACGGCTGTGATCGACAACGGCTTGACCACTTTTGACAACGGGGTTAGAAGTCAGCATCCACTCGAGGGCCAACGGTGGTATCGGGTGAGTGTTTTTGATTGCTTTCTACCGGCTTTTGCATAGCCGGGAGCGATGACGGCCTTGGCTACGGCCATGGTGGCGGTCGCGAGGAGAATGAGAGATGAAGAAGGGACTCATTGGTCGCAAGGTGGGAATGACCCAG
>SKWY01000062.1 GCA_007128675.1 Deltaproteobacteria bacterium
CACATGGTCTCCGTGTGGGCAACGTCACGAAATTCGAACGGAACACAAGAACCCGGCACCCCGCAGTCCTCGTCGGATGAGCACAGCACCCTTTCCCCGCAGTCGATGGGGCCGGGCAGGAAGCCAACCTGACAAGGACTTTCGTAATGCTGCGTGCAAATGGCGTCCTCGCCGCACGCCGGTGAACAGTGCTCGAATGTCCATCCGATACCGAATAGTGGAAACTGCATGCCATCGCCCGCCAGCACCCAGCCCTCATCGACGCACACCGGCCACGGCGTATCGAGGTGCACGCAGTTCGAGCCTTCAGGACAGTCCGCGTTTCTTTCACAAGGAGTCGTGCAGAGCGGAAACGAATCAAACCAGCCGGGGTCATGACCTTCGTCGTAAGGATCAATGGATATCTCGAGCAGTGTGTCCATGCACACGCCCGAGAGACAGTCTTCCGGGCTCCCGCAGATCTCGCCTGTGCCAAGAGGCCCAGGCGTTACGCATACCCGGCCCACGTTGTGAACCATGCCGCAGACCTCGCCATCCTCGCAGTCCTGGTCTTCCATGCAGGCAAGAGGCACGCAGCGGCCGTTATCATTGCAGGAGAACCCCGTCAGGCACTCGCCGTCCGGAGAACAGCGCGGACCATGGTTCTCGTAGTCCCTGTTGGGACAGCCCCTGCAAACCCCTACCGAGTCGGGGTTCGTCGGATTGATGAGCTCGCAGGTGCGGCCGTCGTCGCACTCGACTCGGGTGAGCCCGCCGCAATAGACTAGGAAGGGGTTGCGCTCGTTCTCCTTGCAGTTGCCGGTCAGGGCGGTATCGGTTCTACCGACGCAGACCTCCTCGAAGGGACAGGGCTCATTGGCGCCGCACGTCTGCCCGGGGCCGATGTGCTCCTCGCCCGCTACGAGCCTGGTAAAGGAAGAACGCTCCGCGGCCATGGAATCGGCGTAATGCACGACGCGCATGTCGTTGTCGTCGTCGATGACGAAGGCTCTTCCGGTTGGAGGATGCAGAAGAACGTTCGCGGAGTTGACCCGTATGGAGATCGGGATGTTGCCGCGATCGGTGGAGATGAACGCCATCGCGCCGGGATGGCCATCCCATCCCCCCGTGCAATCGAACCAGATGGCGTAGCGATTCACCGGATCGAAGACGTGATGCCAGTTGCAGTCCACTCTCTCCATGAAGGCATCGCCCCAGGGCACGGGATAGCCAAGAAACTCGAAGCCGCCGTCGTCCAGGATCCGATAGCCCTGTGAGCCGAGCATGAAGTACTCGCCGGTCGAATCGAACCATGGAGCGCCGGGGTCGGGGTCATAGTCTAGTCCCAAGAACTCCTGGGCCCTCTGGTCCGAGAGGATCTCGCCTTCATCGTCGATGACGGCAATGAAGGGGATGCGGGTGTCGTCGGCAGAGAGCTTCGTGTACGCGACGTAGTACTCGCCCTTCCCCGGCACCGGCGCGACGCCGCCTCGCGAGTCTATCTCCACCTCGGCAACGTCCTGCATGGCCGACGCATCCACAATAACCAGCCCATCGGGACCACGCATCACGAGCTGATCCACATGGACGTTGTACGTAATGAGCTCGCCGAAGATGAGTCGGGGAACGGTCAGCGTGTCGGTCTCGACTATCATCACCATTGCATCATCTCCAGGGTAGGCCGTGAAGTAGAGAATGCTCTCGTCCGCCGAGAAGTACCACTGGATGTGACTGCGCCTACTCTCCGTCCCGAGGGCGCGAATGTTGTGTGTAGTGACAGGATCGATGAAGCTCCACCGAACCTTGTCGCCGATGGCGAGGCGAACCTCGGGGTCGTCGTAGTCGAGCGCCTGGCCTGGCTCCACATCGTCGAAGACCGATAGATCGACGGCGACTATCCTCGTCGAAGAGATGATGAAAGCCTCGTTTCGGTCCGGTGCGTACATCACCCGGTGACCGGCGCGGTACGGCGCTGACTCGAAGAGCGTCGCGCTGTACAGCATATTGAAAGACTCGCTGTCGGGATCGAGCACCCAGAGCCCGCCGCCGCCGCCGATGATGAGGCCGCTCTCCTCGTCGATTATCGCAGTGTCGACCGAGCGAAACACGGGGTCCACGGCAAACGTTCGTTCGCGGCCGGCGCTCCTGTTGGTGAAAAGGCCCGGCGCGTCGACCTCGATGGTACTCACGAGAGGTAGAATCAAGCTGATGGTTTGACCTGCGCCGAGGAAGAAGTCGGTGCCATCCGCTCCGTATGCAACTCCTCCGAACTCGGGCTGGTCAAGGCGCACCGCGTAATGCCCCCTTCTGATCTCCGAAAAAGCGAAGGAACCGTCGGGGGCTGGCTCTGCCCTCTCGTGTATGACCCAGCGACCAATCCCGAAGTCCTCTATCACCTCATCGGTGTCCCTTGGCTCCTCGTCTTCTTCGAGCCTGCGCAACAGATCCACCGAGACACCTTCCAATGACAGAGCCTGCCGGAGCTGGCCAAGGCCGGTCTTGTGTGCGCTGCCCGAGTCCTTCAAGGCACTGTTTGCCTGGCCGAAACCCGCCCCGGAAGCTATTCGTCCCTGGATCGAGCCTGTCTTGCCGCAACCGCCGCAGCCCGCCGCGCCAGCGACGGCCAGAAGCATAATCCCAAGAACACACTTTGACGATGAATAAGCCATTGGGCCATTAGA
>SKWY01000482.1 GCA_007128675.1 Deltaproteobacteria bacterium
GCTCGAAGGAGGTTCGCGATATTTCGCGAGATCATGAGCTTCATGGGAATCGACCCTGGGAGGGTAACCTTCTCCTGGGTCTCGGCTTCGGAGGGCAAGAAATGGTCCGAGATCGTCAATGAGACAACCGCCCGCGTCGCAGAGCTAGGGCCTTTCACTGCTTACCACGGATTGATCGACGAGGGCTAAAACGATGCGCGAGCTACAAGATCTATCGAGAAAGCTTCTCGAAGACGACGACGCCGGTGTCGTGATTGGATGGGAGGAAGGCCCCCGAGGACTGCGTCCCGCCTTCGTTACCGATCCCGAGGACACGAAACGACTCATCTTCGACCCACGTGCGGTACACAACCTCGCAGCCTACCTCTCTCCACGAAGAGCTCATCTACGAGAGAAAGGAAAAGCTGCCGTAGTCGTCAAAGGCTGTGATGCCCGCGCCGTGGCGGCGCTCATTCGAGAGAAGCAGATTTCGAGAGAAGAGGTGATCCTAATCGGCATCCGCTGCGCAGGGGTATTTCGAGACTCGAGCTGCACAGGGTCGCTCTCGGCGGAAAACATCGCCGATCGCTGCTCGGGATGTGATCAAAGAGAGCCGAGCCTCGTCGATCATCTCATCGGCGAACCTGCTCCCGAGCCTCCAGGCACGAGTCGCCGTTCGGAACGAATCGACGAGCTCGATTCGATGACTCACGAGGAACGTTTCGCTTTTTGGCGCGCCGAGTTGGCGCGCTGCGTCAGATGTCATGCCTGCCGCGAGGTCTGCCCGCTTTGTGTGTGTGAGAGATGCGTGGCGGACAAGACCGATCCGGTATGGATAGAGAGCTCTTCCCACCTGCGTGGCTGCTTTTCCTGGCATATGACGCACGCAATGCACCTCGCCGGTCGTTGCTCGGATTGTGGAGAGTGCGAACGAGCATGCCCCGCCGGTATTCCTATCTCCCTCATTAACCGAAGGGTCGCCCAGGTCGTGAGAGATAGATTTGGGTATCAAGCGGCCGATGATCCGGAGGCTGACGCTCCAATCGGCACCTTCCGCCTCGACGATGAAGAGGAGTTCATCAAGTGAAGAACTCAACCCTGCATCTTTCCGGGGATGGACTCGAACGCCTCGTACGAGAGCTTTGCGAACGAGGCACCAGGGTAGTTGCTCCGGTCGCAACAGAAGATGCCTCCGACAGCCCTCCCGCAACCGACTACCGCTCGATCGAAGATGCAAAGGAGATGGCACTGGGCGGAACCCTGCCTCGCCGTTCCTTGAAGGAGCTGTTCTTGCCGCCCACAGAGCCACTATTCAGCTACCATCAGAAGAAGAACGGAATCACTATCGAACCGGCCTCCTCGAGCTTCGGGCCGACGGTAGTCTTGGGAGCATTTCCCTGTGATGCGGCAGCGCTGCCGATACTAGATCGGGTGATGGGTTGGGACTACGAAGACGAACCCTGGTTCGCTCGTAGAAAGGCCACGGTGGTAGTCGCAAGAGCTTGCCCTGGAGTCGATGCCTCCTGCTTCTGTGAGGCAATCGACGTCTCACCCGATGGCGGTCGGGGCGCGGATTTGCTCATGGTCCCCTACAAGGCCGATTCGAGAGATCACCTGGTCGAGGTGCTCACGCAGGCCGGCGAAGACCTGGTCAATTCCCACCGTGACGTCTTCGGCGGAAATCCGGATCACGCGGCGGCAAACGCATTTCGAGATGCGGCCAAACGGCGCGTATCGAAGAACCTGGATGTCCGCCTCGACACTATAGAAGCTTGGCTCGAGGACAACTTCGAGAATGAATTCTGGCGCGAGATTGCCAATCGCTGTCACGGCTGCGGTGCCTGCGCCGCCGTATGCCCAACATGTCACTGCTTCGACATCGTGGACGAGCCGGAAGGTTTGTCGGGCGGTTTCAGGCGAAGGAATTGGGATACTTGCCAGAACGGGCTCTTCACGCTGCATGGTTCCGGCCATAATCCTCGGGCTACGCAAACGAGCCGTTGTAGACAGCGAATTACACACAAGTTCTCAATATATCCCAAGCGATTCGAAGAGACCCTATGCACAGGCTGCGGGCGGTGTGCTCGAGCCTGCGCCGCGGGCATGGATCTGCCCGAAATACTCGCACGTCTCGATCATTTGGCGGCAAGGGAAGAGCGAAGAACCGAAGAGGCTGGAGGCGCGAGATGAACATTTATCAACCGCATCTCGTGCGGATCACCAACCTCATTGACGAAACCGTGGACACGCGCACATTGAGGCTTCAGTTCGAAGATCCCGATATTGCAAAGAGCTTCGATTTCAGAGCTGGACAGTTCGGCGAGTACTCGGTCTTCGGGTCTGGGGAGTGCACTTTTTGTATTGCGTCTCCCCCCACTCGAGAGGGCTATATCGAGTGCACATTCAAGGCGGTCGGGAAGGTCACTCGAGCAATGCGAACGCTCGAAGTTGGTGACACGATGGGTTTTCGCGGTCCATATGGAAACCATTTCCCTCTGGATGAGATGGAGGGAAGCAGCCTGGTCTTCATAGCAGGAGGGATAGGGCTTGCGCCCGTTCGCTGCGTAATCTTGAATGCCCTGGATTTGCGTAACCGTTTCAAGGACATAACCATCGTCTACGGAGCAAGAAGCGTAGGAGACCTGATTTATAGGCGCGAGCTCGACGAGTGGAACGCC
>SKWY01000523.1 GCA_007128675.1 Deltaproteobacteria bacterium
CTGAAGATGCCTGGGGAGGATGGTACCTGGCTAATCGACCGCATGCTGGAAGAAAAGCCGGATACGGCCGTCGTGGCTGTCTCCGGGTTCGCCGAGACGGAGCTTGCCGTCGATTGCCTGCGTAGAGGCGCCTACGATTTTCTCTCCAAGCCCTTCCGTGCCGGCGAGCTCTTCGACGCGGTCGAGCGAGCCCTGAACCGACAAGGAGACCTCCTTCGGGATCGCAAGTATAGAAGCGGCCTGGAAAAGGAAGTAGCCCTCAAGTCAGAGCAGCTGTCGAAGGCCTTGAGTGCGCTGGACGCCGCGTATCAGCACACACTGGAATCGCTGGCCGCGGCCTTGGATGCAAGAGAGCAGGATACGGGCGAGCACTCGCAAAGGGTGATGCGCTACACCAGCGCCATCGCCGCGCGCATGGGTGTTCGCGGCCCCCTTCTCATGGACTTCGCGAGGGGAGCTCTCCTTCACGACATCGGCAAGATCGGCGTTTCCGACAATATCCTGCTCAAGCCAGGCAAGCTCACGGCGGACGAATGGGTCCAGATCAAGCTACATCCAGAGATAGGCTACAATATCGTAAGGGATATACCGTACTTGCGTTCGGCGGCCGAGATTATTCTGACTCATCAGGAGATGTTCGACGGCACGGGCTATCCCAACGGAATCAAGGGATACCAGATTCCTTTGGGTTCACGGGTATTCGCCGTTGCGGACACGCTTGACGCCATACTATCCGACCGCTGCTACCGAAAAGGGAGATCCTTCGACGAGGCACGCGCGGAAATAGTGCGCTGTACCGGGACGCAGTTCGATCCGTCGGTTGTTGAGATCTTCCTGGAGATGGGCCAAGAGGTTTTCGAAGAGCTTCGGAACACGAGCGGGCTCATCGGCTTCGAGCTGGAGGTCGCCAAGGATGAGCATGAGGAGCCAGCAGGTGCCGCGCCAAAGAGTGAGCTGATGAACGTCGGCTCCTGAAGCACATATGCCCGAATCTCGCCCAAAGCGCCCGCGAGCCTCGAGAGACGCGATAGCCAAGATCTCCCAAGAGCTCGAACGCGCGCTTTCAAGGAAGCGGCTAGTAGCCGATCCAGATCTTCTGGAGAACTATGCCACCGATGAGTCCTGCGCTGGTTCTTATGTCCCCCAGATCGCGGTGCGACCCAAGACGACGGAGGATGTGGAAAAGAGCATTGCCATCGCCGTGAGGAACGGTGTCCCGGTCGTCCCCCGGGGGGGCGGTACCGGCCGAGCCGGTGGATGTCTTGCGGTGGAAGGCGGCATGGTCCTGGCGATGGAGGGCATGAACAGAATCATCTCCCTGGACAAGAGCAGCTTTACCGCCACGGTGCAGCCGGGAGTAGTGACAGGAGCCCTGCATGAAGCTGTGGAAGCAGAAGGGATGTTCTACCCCCCGGATCCAAGCTCCCTGGACTCTTGCCAGATTGGAGGAAATGTAGCCACCAACGCCTCCGGCCCGCGCAACCCGAAGTACGGCCCGACCCGGGATCAGCTTCTGGGATTGGAGGTAGTCCTCGCAACAGGAGAGAGGCTTCGGCTTGGGGGAAGGGCCCTCAAGGGAGTTGCGGGCTACGACCTCGTCTCGCTCTTTTGCGGAAGCGAGGGCACTCTGGGCGTGATTACCGAGGTCACGCTTCGGCTGCTGCCGCGTCCAAGACACGTGGAGACCGCTCTGCTCTTCTTTCCTGGAGCCGACCTGGCAAGCAGAGCCGTGGTGGCCATCATGCAGGCGGGACACAGTCCGCGAGCCCTGGAGATGATGGACCACGTGGCGTTAGAGGCTATTCGGCCAAAGGCCCTCTTCCGCTTTCCCGAAGGCAACCAGAGCTCGCTGATTCTGGAGCTCGATGGAAATGATAAAGATGCCTTGTTCGCCAGCTTGGCGTCCATCGGTGAGCAAGCGGAGTCGAGCCTCGGAGCATCGTTGGTGCTGGTCGCAAGAGACGAGAGCCAACGGAGAGACATATGGGCCAGCCGCAGGCTCTTGTCACCTGCCATCAAGGAACGGTGGGGGCAAAAGTACGCGGAGGATATCGCGGTCCCCCTATCCGAGGTCCCAAGGATTGTGGAAAGAGTTCATCAGCGCGCCGCCGAGCAAGAGCTAGAAACGGCGATCTTCGGGCACGCCGGAGACGGCAGCCTTCACGTCAACATTCTCTTTCAGGACCAGAGCGCTTGGCCCTCGGTCATGCGAGCTGCCGAGGCGATCTTCAGGGATACCGTCGAGCTTGGAGGAACCATCACCAGCGAGCACGGCATCGGGATCCTCAAGAGGCCCTACCTTGCCCTGGAACAGACACCACCATTGATCGCTCTGCAGCGGCAAATGAAACGCCTCTTCGATCCACGAGATCTCATGAACCCCGGAAAGATCTTTCCCTAAAAGGACGTGGTGCCGAGCCGAGCGGGGAGGAGGGCAGCTACGAGAGGACCGTAGCGGCTCTACGCGAAGAGAAAGCAGGACAGCCCAAGGTGAACCGGTAGCGGCTCCACGCAAAGACGAAGCAGGACAGCCAAATTTACCCGCCACCTCGCAGTAGACTAAGCGCCGGGAGCCGGTTTCCGAGCCGTGTGGCGCACCCACGCCAGTGCGGAGCCCACGGATCGGAGACCGGACTGCCGGTCGCTTC
>SKWY01000533.1 GCA_007128675.1 Deltaproteobacteria bacterium
ACGTCTCTTGCCTCCTCGCCCGACAAGGCTTCCGCCGACGCACCGAAAGCTCCTCTGAAGCTGTCGAGCATGCTTTGCGACCGGCGGGCCGCGGGCGCGTTGCTAACCCTGTATCGCTTCGCCTGACTATCCACGATCTGCCTCTGAGATTGGAGGAGCCGGGCGGCTTCTTGGCGCTGACCTCGGTTGAAAGACTCGGTGGCCGCTCGCAGCGCCATGGCGCTTTGGACCTCGATGGCCTGTGCCATGACGTCTCGGTCCACGGAGCGGTCGGCGACCCTCGCGTCGGATACCACGGTGGCGCCCAGAACCAGCGGCAGCTCGTAGCCAGAACGCTTCTCGATGTCCTCGAAGATTAGGGTGGCATTGATTACGGGGGCTGGTCCCGTTCGTAGTCCGGAGGTGGAAAGCCTCGCTATGACCCTCCGGTTCTCGCCGCCGGCAAGATCCGCCATATTCACGATGAGGGAGTCGCCCTCTCTTCGGCTGCTCAACCCATAGACCTCCTCCACGCGAAAGCCCGAGCATGACGCGAGTCGCAGCTCGACGTTCGTTGCAACCGTGCTTTGAATGTTCTGCAACTCGCCGGCGAAGACCCTATCGAGGCCGGCGCCGTCACGTACATAGTAGTACTGGCCTCTTCCGGCTTCGGCGAGGGCCTCCATGAGGTGCTCGTTGTAATGCACTCCTAGGCCGACGCTGGTGCTCCTGATTCCTCTAGCGGCTGCCTCGGAAGCCAGGCGCACCAGCGAGGGGGTGTCGGTCACGCCCACGTTGGCTTGGCCGTCGGAGAGGTGAACCATGCGGCTAATGGCGCCATCCGAGATTCCCCGGGTCAGCTCCTCGTATCCCAGCACGAGGCCTCCGTGAATGTTGGTCATCCCTCGAGCATTGATGTTTTCGATGGCGGCCAGGAGGCGGGCCTTGCCTCGTCGGTCTACTTGCGTGGAAGGGACTACTACTTCGGCATCGGTGTCGTAGGTGACTATCGAGACCCGATCCATGGGGCTCAATCTCTCGACCAGACCCCTGGCGGCCCGTCTAGCCTGACTCATTGGTCCGCCACGCATCGATCCGGAGCGGTCTATGACGAGCGCTAGGTTCAAGGGAGGCCTGTCGTCCAGAGCCATCTCCTCGGTCCTTATCTCCAACGCCACGAACAGGTCGTCGGCGCCCTCATGGACGATCTTCGAGTGAGAGAGGCTCGCCTTGATCTGGCCGAAGGGCACGGCGGTAGTTACGCTCGCCTTGGCCCCAGGATCGCACTCGGTCTGCGAAACCGGCTTCGGACCAACAGGTCTCGTGGGCTGCAAGGCATGCTGCACCGGCTGGGTGAAGGGGCGCGGGGCGTGAGGATCGATTGACTGCCCCTGATTAGCCGGCGATTGGCTGGAGGCGAGGTCCTTGACCCCGAAGGCCAGAGCAAGGATTACGAGGCCGATGGCGGTGCTGAAGATTAGCGCTGTCCGGTTCATGACGGTCTCCTGTAGCCTGTGTTATGCCTGATTCGACGGCCGAGACGTGGATTGGATCTTCGTCTCGATCCTTTCTTCCAAAGGCATGTCGAGCATCGCCGAGGTTTCCTCGTCCATTGCCCCGCTTGCTTGCTCCAGCGACTCGGAAAGGACGCCGAGCTTTGCCATTAGTCTGCCCGAGTCCGATGACTCGAGCCCTATTAGGGAGAGACGCGTCCTTTCCAAATGTGCGAGCTGGTTGTGCATGGTGGCTACCGCTCGTTCTCTGCCCATTCGCAGCCGTTCTATGAGCGCGTGCTGCGTCTGAAGGGCCTCGCGGGCACGCTCGTACTGGCGCCGTGCCAAGTCATCCGTCGCCGAGTCGATGCTCTTTTCCAGCTGTGCGATGTCGGTAGCAAGCTGTTGATGTGTCTCCTCGCAGGTGGCCTCGTCCAAGGCTTGACAGCGGAGCGAAAGATCGAGAACGCCGCATGTCACGGAGGCGAGCCTGTCGCGTAGACGCAAGGCTTCCGCTCTGTTCCCAGCTCTCGAGAAGAGGAGCTGTTCAGTGGCTCGGAAGATCTCGTGTGCGCGCCTGGAGATGGCGAAGAGGTCTCCTTGCAGATTCCCGATGGTCCTGCGGTAGCTCGTCTTGACCTGATCGGTCGGTACCGAGAGATGCCCGGTGGCTGTCCCAAGTACGATAAAGCCGGCAAGGCCGGCGCCATGCATCATGAAGGGCACTGGTGCAGGCAAGACCGCATCCAACCAGCCATGAGACGCTAGAGCCTCTATCGTGGCGACCCCAACCAGCGCACTCGTTCCGGACAGAAAGATGGCCAGCCTCTTGGCCCGAGGGCCCGTGCCTTCGACCGGTATTCTAAGGAGCAGGAACCCGACGATGGCGCCTCCGGAAAAGATTCCAAAGGCGGGATGAGCCGGAAGAAGCCAGGGCAAGAGGCCCGCAAGCGTGCCGGCAAGAGCGCAAGACAGGTAGCAGACGATGGGGCTAATCGGCACCATGCCTGGCGCCATGGGGGCGTGCCTCTCACGAGCAGTCCTCTTCTTGTCGACCTCCGGTTCCGATGAGACCCTGGATGAGCCCACCTCCCGGATGAAGGGAAGCTTTCCTTCTTCCCGAGCGGTCAAGAAGTTCCGTGCCGCCATGAGCGCGACGAAGAGGCAGATCACGGGAAACAACGGTATGCTCCCCGCACCAAGACCGGCCCCTCCAGCCAAGAGCCCACCCATCCGGTCGGTGGCCACGACGGTTGCTCCAACAGCCGATATCCAGGTCCCGTCAAGGTGCGCCGCGGCCAAGGCGAAGACGGCCCAGAGAGTCCAGACGGAAAGAGCGGCAAGGGCTCCGGCTCCTAGAGCTCGCAGCACGGTCTCTTGGAAACGCTTCTGATCCTCGAGGCGAAGCCCGCTGCGAGGAGGAGGAGAGGATGCGATCGAAAGCTGCCTTCGTGGATAGGCCTTGGTGACCATGTTGTCCTCCCAGCCACGCCTCCGGGTCTCCAGGCAAGGCCCTTGGCATGGGCTGTAACGGTTCGTCTGCTCATTGGACGTTCGAGGCGGCCAAAGGATCTTTGGCGGGGATCCGCCCCGAAAGCCGGCCTCTCTTGGCTTCCCCTTGCTCCCCCGGCCTTTCTCTGCTTGCCGCGAAGAAGCAATGCAACGGCAAGAGAATGCGTCACTTCCTTGGAGCCAGCGGCAAGCTCATACATCGGGCCCGAGGGCAAAAGACCTACGGTCTAGATCGACATGCCCTCGGCGTGTTCTGATGCCAGCAAATGTCCGCCGCGATAGACAGGCCCCGAAAGGTAGAAACCCTTCAGTGGACAGAGGCTCCACAGTCCAGCCCGAGTTCTCGTCACTGGGTTCTTTCCGGGTCGCTTGCCGCTCAAGATGCAAGTGTGCTGGAGGGCCTGCTTTCACGTCCTCTGCCCCAGGATGGAGGAACGCTTACCATTGATCTTGGCGAGGTGAGCCGCATCGATACGGTTGGTGCCGCATTGCTGGTTCACCTGTGGCGTGTCGGACGACGCAGGGGGTTCGAGGTCCGTCTCGAGAAAGCTTCTTTGGAGGTCCAGGGTTTCCTCGAGATATTTCGAGTAGCCGAGATCCCACCGGAGGAAGAAAAACCCGCCAATGTCTTCGAGGCCCTTGGCGCCTCGACTTACAAGACCATGGAGGCGCTGAAGGACGCTGTCTTCTTGACGGCGGATGTGACCGTCCAGGCGGTCATGGATTTGCTTCGACCGTGGCGGGTCCGGTGGGGCTTCGTCATCGAGCAGGCCATTTTGATGGGGAGCAGAGCCGTTGGTATCGTGGCTCTAATATCCTTTCTGGTCGGCCTGACGCTCGCTTTTCAAGCCGCATACCTAATGAGGCAGTTTGGGGCGGAGATATACGTGGCCGGGCTGACCTCGGCTTCCATCGTTCGGGAGATGGGACCACTCATTACGGCGATCATGGTCGCGGGTCGATCCGGCTCCGCCATCACATCGGAGGTGGCGACCATGAAGGTCAATGAGGAGATCGATGCCCTCGAGGTCATGGGCATTCCCTTCGTTCCCTTCGTCGCCGTCCCAAGACTACTCGCCCTCGTTATCACTCTTCCCTTGCTCACGATCATGGCGGACGTGGCCGGGATTCTTGGGGGCTGGATCGTTGGAACGGCCTGGCTCGGCATGGCCAACGAGACCTGGTTGCGTGGAACCTTCGATGCCCTTTCGCCAAGAGACTTCACCAACGGCATAATCAAGAGCATCACCTTCGGCTGGGGAATAGCCATTATCGGGCTTCATTATGGACGAAGGGTGCTTGGCGGAGCGCAGGAGGTCGGTAGGGCAACCACGGCTTCCGTGGTCTCGTCCATCTTCTTCATCATCGTTGCCGCGGCGGCCTTCAGCATACTGTTTTACGTGGTGATTCCATGACGACCGGTCGGTTTGGAAAGCCGCAAGGCGGGGACAAGAGCCGAGCTGCTTGCGACACTGCCCCATTCGAGGGAGCTGATGAGGCGCAGGATGCTCTAGCTGTTAGGGGCCTTGTGGTTCGTTACGGCAAGAGCGTGATCCTCGATGGGGTGGATATGAGCGTGCCTCGTGGTGAGGTGCGGGTGATTCTTGGTGGCTCGGGCTCGGGGAAGTCTACACTTCTTCGGGGTATCCTCGGGCTGGCCGAGGTCTCGTCGGGAAGCGTCGAGATTCTTGGGAAGGATGTCGTCGCGCTGGGGGAGGCGGAGCGTGCTCTTCATATGCAGCGCATTGGAGTCATGTTTCAGAATGCCGCCCTGCTCGGCTCCCTAACCGTGGCGGAGAATGTCGCCCTGCCGCTCCTAGAGCATCGCGGATACCCCTCCGAGGTGAACCTGGAGATCGTTCGCATGAAGCTCGAACTCGTAGGCCTGGGGCATGCGGCCCACCTCTACCCATCCGAGCTGTCGGGTGGCATGAAGAAACGTGCTGGTATTGCTCGCGCCATGGTCCTCGACCCAGAGATTCTCTTCTGTGACGAGCCGTCAGCCGGGTTGGATCCCATAACGTCGGCGGAGCTGGATACTCTGATTCTCAACTTGAAGCGGCTTTTCGACATGACCGTCGTGGTCGTCACACATGAGCTGGCCAGCATCGAGGCGATCGCCGACTCCTTGATTATGGTCGGAGGCGGAAAGGTGATCGCTGAAGGCAAGGTCGCGCAGATGCGCGCAAAGGGCCACCCGGAGGTCGATGCCTTCTTCTCCCGAATCGCTCGCAGGCATCCCCCGGGCTCGAGGCGCACGGCGGCGAGCCTACTCGGGCTGGAGAAGTCGTGAAGGGAGCGAATATGGGGTTTTGTGCAGTGTCGACTAGGGTCGAGTGAGGAAAGCCGATTGGAAGGATGGGGAGGGCTGGATTGTACCGATCGGGTAGTTCACATGAGCAACGGAATCCAAGATGAGGTAAACGAGAGGTATCCATGGCTACGGTGACCCGTGCACAGAAGCTTCGTCTTGGCCTCTTCATGACTACGGCAATCTCTGCCCTTGCTTTTGCGATTGCCATGCTGGCCGGACAGACGTTGCTTCAGGAGCGTGACGAGTACTCGATCCGGTTCTCCAGTCGCGGTGTCTCCTTCTCTGGGCTCGAGGTTGGCTCTCCGGTCAAGTACAGCGGAATAACCATTGGGCAGGTGCGCTCGCTTCGTATTGCTCCAGATGACGTCAGCGTCGTCGAGGTGGAGATTGCCGTCGAGAGGGGCACTCCCATCGCGGAAGATAGCTATGCCTCTTTGGCTGTCCTGGGGATAACGGGGCTCAAGTACGTGGAACTCTCGCGGGGCTCTCCGACAAAGCGCATTCGCGAGCCCGGAGAGGAGATTCCGGCGGGCGACTCCTTGATGGACGAGCTCTCGGCGCGGGCGGGTGTGATCGCCGAGAGGTTGGATGACCTCTTGGCGAGCATGCAGGATATGCTTGGAGAGCAGGCCAAGGACAATGTCGAGCGCCTTCTTGGTGAGTCGGCTGGGATTCTCGAGGATAATCGACCTCATATCGCCGACATCCTCTCCAACGTGCGAATGCTCACAGGCGACATGGCAAAAATATCGGAAAGCGGCGTTTCTGTCGCCGGTAAGACCGACGTGTTCATGGACAGAATGAATGAAGTTGGCGAAACGCTCCACGAAGCCCTGGCCAAGGATGGCCAGCTGATGCGTACCTTGCAGCAGACCGAGCGGCTCATCGAGCGATTGAACATGATGGTGCTGCGCAGCGAGAGCGACCTCGATATCGCCATGCGCCACCTTCGCGACGCTACGGCGAACCTGAACGATTTCAGCCTTGCTATTCGTGACGATCCCCGAGCTCTTCTAGGAACCTCCGACCGTGCTGAGGGAAGAAGAGGCGAGGGGCGGGGAGGTGAGAGAAGGTGATAAGAGGCGGGGGAGGATCATTCGTCCATGCCCGGAGCGGAAGAAGAGAGGACGTCGACAGGCTTGGTGATCGTCTTCCTCATCGGGCAGGGACCTGTCGCGCGGGACGGCTTCGCTTGCTCATCCTCGGGCTCGCGGCCGCCATCGTGGCTGGATGTCTTTGGGGCGAGCCCGTAGAGCGGCGTTACTACACTTTGATGCAGCCCGTTCCATCCCGAACGGCCGAGAACCGCTTTGCCGATGATCTTTGGGTTCGCGAGGTGCAGATGGCCTCTGTGTATGATCGGACCCAGATCGTTTTTCGCCAGTCTCCAACAGAGCTTCGATACTTCCCTCGGGAGTCCTGGGCCGATAGGCCGCAGCGTATGCTGGGGCAGCACATCGTGCAGACCATGCGGGCTTCAGGGCTGTTTCAGTCCGTTTCCGCGCGTCTTGGAACCAGTCCTCCCGGCTATGTCCTCGACACAAATGTGCACGCCATAGAGCAGCTGGATGGCGGGGACATCTGGTACGCCCATTTGGCCATGACGTTTCGGCTTACGCGATTTGGGGAGAACGATGTGCTGTGGGAGCATAGCTTCTCCGAGAGAAGACCTCTGAACCACAAGGATGTGTCGCTCACGGTTCGGGCCCTTTCCGAGATCCTCGATGAGCAGATGAGCCTCGTTTTGACTCAAATGGAGGCCAAGCTCTCTGGAGAACCTCCGGAACGAGGCGATGAAGAGGATGCCCGTGCAATGGCCTCCGCCCCGCCAGAGCTGGAGGAGCCGACACATGAACGGGAAGAGTCGGTCACGGTCGATCATGCGAAGACGTCGCATGTCGAGACGGTCCAGCGGCCAACCTTGCTGGGAGATCGAGCGGAGAGAACTTGGGCCTGGGGTGGAGAGAGGATAGATTGGCGGCGAAGCTCTCAGTACACTTCGGATCCAACCGTCGTGCCTCCGGGAAAGGGAGCCGTGTTCTTGCCTGCCCTGGGAGGACACCCCGATCGTGAACCGGGCGTCGAGATCCATGGGGACGGGGGTGTGGTCACCAGCGGCCTAATGGGCCAGCGTATCGTCGTCGAGCCAGGTGAGTACGAGGTGCATTTCGGATCTGGGACTTTCGCTCAACGAATGACTCGGAGCGTGGCGGTAGATGAGGGAGAAGTAATGATCGTGGAGCCGGATTGGGGGACTCTGGAAGTCTCCGTCGTGGACGAGCGGTTCATTGCTTGGCGCGGCTCCTACGAGATCAACGATCAGACCCGTTCCGAGTATGTGGGGCTAGGATACGGAGCGGACGAGGAGCAGGGGGAACGCACGCAGGTTTGGGTCCTGCGCCCCGGCATCTACAGGATAGTTCAGCCAGGCGCCAGCTATCGGACCAGGACCAACTTCACCACGGTTCAGCTTCCACCAGGGGACCATATTCCTTTCGTTTTGGTCATGGATCCGACGGGCGGGGACTTTTTGGGAGCCGGCATCTCGGACCAGGAAGAGGATGGCCTGATTAGTGCTGACGACCGCTGGAGCATTCGCTCGTCGGCGGGCGGTGACTTCCTTTGGAACAGTCGCTCGGGCTATGACACGGAGGTAGGCACGGAGCTTGCGCTTTCCTTCTTTCTGGACAACCTAATACGCTTTCGTCTCGAGCCCCACCTATGGACTACGCGCCTCGAGATCGAAGAGAGCCATCGCCTGCTTGGTCGAGTCAGTCCGGACGGCTCGAGGGAGAGCATCTTCTCCGGAGAGCTCGAGCCTGTCACCGACAGGATGTACGTCAACACCCTCTACATCTACGAGCTTCTCTCTTGGGCGGGTCCATATGCCCGCGTGGGCGGCGAGACCTCTTTGTTTCATCGCTACCGTGCCCCCGGGGCCGAGCAGGAAGTCCTGATCTTCGACGAGGATGGCCAAGAGATGGAAAGCCATCCCGCCGGCACGAAGGATCGTGTGCGCCTCGCCCGTAGCTTCTCTCCTCTGGAGTTCAAGGAAGGGGCTGGCGTCAACTTTCGGGTACTGCGCACCGCGAACGTTGACCTCGATCTGCGGCTAGGGTTCGGGGGCAGACAGTACCTTTCGCTCGGGCAGCTTTTGGCCAACGAAGAACGCAGTACGGAGAATGAGCTGGTTTTGGAGCGCACCAGCAACTCATTCTTGGTTGGCCCGGAGACTACAATCGTGGGATCGGCGCGTCTGACTCGATACATACAGGCGACTACGGAGCTAGATGCCTTGCTCCCTCTTGGTGATCGTTACTCGACTAGGTACACTTGGAGAAACTCGGTAAGCCTTAGGTTGTCGACGTTCGCCTCGCTGATATACACGCTGAATCTCGATCAGAACCCGAACGTTGGCCGCGAGAATCCCTTGCACTTGGATCAGAGGCTCGGATTGAGGTTTTCCTTCGCCTTGTTCTGATTCGGGGATTAGTCGAGCTGCTGTATGCCGGTCGAGCTGCCGTATGCCGACGGGACTTCAGGCCGCTTGCCCGATTGGTCACACGAGCTGGGGCGAGAGACGGGGCGCGTTAGTTCCCCGAGCCCGGCGGCGTCAGAGTGGCCTCGATCTCTTTTTCTCCCAGCCGTCCGCGCATTCGGTTCCCTTCGACCGTTCCTCTGAAGTGCAGATCGGCACCGTCCGGACCTTCAATGGTGAACGAGAAGCTGGTGCCCCTCAACCTGGCGTCACGAATAGGTCGATGACGGCGATCGATGTCGAGAGAGCCTCTCACGCGTTGGAAGGTCTGCCAAAGCATGAGTACGTGAGTCCGCTCTCGGCGCCCACGCCATACGCCTCGCCAGCGCCAGGTTCCCTCGAGACGCGCCGGCATGATCCACTTGTAGACCGTGTGGCCACGCTCCTCGTGCTCTACCACCTCGCTCTTCTCGGCTTTCCAATCCCACATGTCGAAAGCATGGGAAAGGACCCGCGTGCCTGCCGCGAGGTCTTCGAACAGTTTCGGCCTAAGCTGCAGGTTCAGCTCCGGTAGGAGGTAGATGGTCACCACGGTGGCTTCCGATAGATCGACGTCGAACAGGTCGGCGGTTCTAAACTCGACGCGGTCCGAGACGCCGGCCTCTTCGGCAAGCTCACGGCTTATCTTCACGAGCTTTTCGCTTATCTCGATGCCAACGGCTCTCGCCCCACGCTTGGCGGCGGCTATTACTATGCGCCCATCGCCGGAGCCGAGATCGTAGAGCACATCATCGGCTGTTACATTAGCCATCTCCAGCATGCGCTCCACTACCGTGGAGGGTGTTGGAACATAGGGCGCCTTGACTCGTTCTATCAGGTCGGGAGGATCGGCCGCGCCGAGGGACAGGATGGCCGGAAGCAGGAGGGATAGAGTGAGAGGTGATCTTTGCATCGAGTGCATGCTAACCGGATGAAGCTTGCTTCGCCAGGCTCGAGCATTTGGCCGGTTCGTCTGGGGGCTGCTCGTTCGAGCCGCCGCCTCGTTTACACCATGATCGAGCAGCCTCGTTTTGGCCTCGAGAGCTTTTCGTCTCGACATTGAGCCTTCGGGTGGAAATGATGCCTCGGAAAATGGCAATATGGGGCCAACTTGGGAGCTGCCATGGCTTGTGAGAAATATTTCGAATCTGGGCCTCGACTCGTGGCTGTCGGTATCGTGTTGGTGCTCTTGGTGGTCGCGGGCGCCGCGTGTGTTGGGCACGGTCGAAACCGCTCCGATGAGTTCCAGTCTCGTCTGATTGGTCCCAGCTACGAAGGCGATGATTATGGCGAGTACGGCGACTATCAGTACACGGACTACGAGGACTGGGAATCGGCGCCCCCCGAAGAGGCGACAATGGTGGAGCATAGAGAGAGGCCAGTCGTCGACCCGGGAGAGGGAAGATCGAGCGGCACCCTTTTTGCTCATTACA
>SKWY01000026.1 GCA_007128675.1 Deltaproteobacteria bacterium
AGCGAGTGGAAGCTGATGATCGCGGCCCGTCCACCGTTTGCCAGGATTCGGGGAATCGCATCCAGAAGAGAATCCAGGGCCGAGAGTTCGTCGTTTACCCATATTCGGAGCGCCTGGAAGGTGCGAGTCGCGGGATGGATCCTTCTCTTGTCCGTCCTTGACCTTGCCGCGCGAGATACGGTGTCCGCGAGGCCGGCGGTGTCCGTAAGCGTGCCTTCCTTCAGTTCACGAAGAATCGCTCGTGCAATCGGGCGTGCTCTTCGTTCCTCCCCCAGGTCACGGATTACTCTCGCAAGAGTGTCCTCGTTCACACCTTGGAGACGGGTCGATAGAGGCTCCCCCGAGGAAGGGTCCATCCGCATATCTAGCGGGCCTGTTGCCTTGAAGCTGAAACCCCTTGAAGGCTCGTCGAGCTGCGGTGACGAGACACCCAGATCCGCCAAGACGGCGTCGACCGTCTCTCTACCGGCCCGTGCGACCACTTCTTCTATATTGCGAAAATCGCCTTGAACGAGCGTGAGCCGGGGCTCGGCCCTGAAACGCTCACGGGCCACGGATATGGCCTTCTCGTCACGGTCGATACCGATCACCTCTGCTCCGGTAGCAAGCAGACGCTCCGTATGTCCCCCGGCTCCTACCGTGCAATCGACCGCGACTCTTCCTGGACCCAGGACGGGTTTCACAAGAGAGATCGCCTCTTCGACGAGGACTGGTAGGTGCCGCAGGTTGGGTTTCGGCATGGTTTGGAGGGTTTCGAGGAGCATTGAAAAGAAAGCTGCGATTTATGCTTCAAAAGAAAGTTGGAGGCGCGGGCCGGTCCCGAGAACCCCGCCTCCGGCCGGTAATCAGTGTTGGAATGGGACCCCGCTCTTGTTCTGTCCGGCAAGAACCGTTTCTTCCTGCTTGTCGAGATAGGATTCGATGGCTGTCTCCACCGACGCATGGATTTCGAAATGATCATGAACCCCGGCAAATCGAAGGATCTGCACGAGGTAATCGGAAGGCCTGGCCAGGCGCAGGTCGCCGCCATGGGAGCGAAGCCGTATGCGTCGCTCCACCAGAACACCGACTGTCATGTGATTGATGTGCTCCACACCACCTAGATCCAGTACGATGTTCGTGTCCTTCGTACGCAATAGCTCGGATATGACGTTCTTGACCGTGACCATCTGGCGATGGCCGAGTTCGCCACTGGGGGAGACGATGGCGACGTTCTCTTTGCTTTCGACTGTGACCATTTGAGTCCACACTCCAGTGTCTAGATACCGAGACCATCGAGCGCCTGCTGGAACTCCTCGGAGCTGACCTGATCGCGGGTCTTCTGCCAGGACGCGCGGCTCCAGATCTCCACGTGCTCGATCTGGCCGGCAAAGACCGCTTCCTTGCCGAGGCTGGCATGCTCTCGAAGAGGGGGGGGGATGAGAATGCGTCCGGCGGAGTCGACGCTCACCTCATGGGCGTTGCCTATGTAGACGCGTTTGACGAGCTTCACCCGATGATCGAGACGAGGCAAGGCTGCCAGCTTAGCCTCGATCTCCTGCCAGTGATCCAAGGGGAAAGCCAAAAGACAGGGTTCGATGTCCGCCGTGACAACGAGGCGGTCCGAGCCACGAGCAGCCAGGATCTCCCGAAAGCGCGCCGGAAGACTGGTGCGCCCTTTTGCATCGATGCTGTGCTCGAACTGCCCTCGGAACATCGTCTTGGTCCTAGACTTTGGGTTCGCCTTGCCTCACCATGGGATATCCCTGTTCCATTTCGCCACCGCGATGGCACTTCTTCCCACAATTTCCCACCTTGCCCGGATAGTGCCCTCGACCGATGAAAGGGTCAAGATTTTTTCAGGCTCCTTGCGGACTTATCATTCGAACAGAGCGCACAACGCCAGGGATGGAACGAGCCGGAGCCCGGCACACCATATGTGGTGCAGCTCAAATGGTCAGGTCGAACAGGTGCACGGAGAGTCGGCGGCTGGAATCGACCTGAAGACCCCCAAACGGGATGCTCGAACGAACAGTAGGTCGGCCTCGAAGGAACCGCGATGAACCCTTCAGGCCCCCCAATAAACGAGCAGACCTGGATTCGACGAGACATGACAAGCCCCATGCTCGGCGCTCTATTCATGTGCTTCTATCCCGAACCAACTTCTGGCTGCACTCGAAAGAAGTTGGCGGCGTTCGCGAAAGCCACGCGACGGATGACTCCACGGGACAGACCCCGCCCGTGCATTGCCCTGACGAACCTTTCCGGAAGTAGCGGATCGACTCTTCCCTCGCCAATGTCGCTGGAAAGAATGAGCCCCTCCGGCCCCAGGCGAAGAACGAGGTCGGCGGCGGCATCGGGGTCAAGCGCGCCCAGGGTAGCACTGTAGCCCAAAGCTCGAGCTACACTCACCTCCTGCTCCATCGCTCTTGCGATGAGAACGTCCTCTTTTGGAAGCTTGGACTCTTGCAGTATTGCCAGCATTCGGCGAAGCATCCTTTCGCGATCTCGTTCAGGGGCCATGGCGACGAGTGGAAACCGCAACTGCCGCGCGATGTCGCATTGTAGCCGCAGGACCTCCTCCTCCCGCGCCCCTCCACGAAAGAGTCCAACGCCTGAAATGGCCACTACCTCCGGCATGTCCAACCAGCGCGGCAGCCCCGACACC
>SKWY01000100.1 GCA_007128675.1 Deltaproteobacteria bacterium
CGATACTGCTACAACGCATGGAAGGCCCCGGGCGGAAGTCCTCCACCGCCCTCCTCCTACAAGCAGGCCAAGCGAACGCTTGGCCGGGCATTCAAGACCGCCGATATCAGTCACATCACTTTCAGCGGTGGAGAGCCCTTTCTCGCCGAGCGTTTTTTCGAGCTAGTCCTGTTCTGCCGGATGGCCGGCAAGTCGGTCACGATAATCAGCAATGGTACGCTGGCGAGCCGCGAAGACTGGAAGACGATAGTAGACCTTGGAGTGCGCCTATTCGAGCTGCCCCTCCATTCCGCGGATCCCGTCGCCCATGAGCGAATGGTCGGAAAGCCTGGCTCCTGGGAGGCGTCGCTCTGCTCCATACGGCACCTTCTCGAGCTTGGCGTAGACGTGGTCATAGCGCTGATCCTCTCCAAGATGAACCAAGACCAGGTGCGCGACACCCTGCTCTTCCTGAAGGAGCAAGGAATCAAGAGGGTAATGCTCAACCGCTTCAATATCGGAGGTCGCGGAATAGAGCTCGAGTCAGAGCTGCTTCCAGATCGGGAAGGCCTGAACCGAGCCTTTCTGCAAGCCAATGAGGTCGCCCGCGATCACGGCATCCAGATAACCTCGAACGTTTGCTCTCCCGTCTGCGTTCTCGATCCCTGGGACTTTCGCTCGCTACGGTTTGCCGTTTGCACTCCCGACCCTAGCAGGCGGCCTCTTGCCTTGGATGTGGCGGGCAACCTCCGCTTTTGCAACCACTCGCCGGTGAACATGGGCAACATATTCGAGACGCCTATCGAGGATATCGTACGAACCGATTACGCTCTTTCCTGGCGGGACACGGTCCCCACGGTCTGCGCCGATTGCAAGCTGTGGAACCGCTGCTTTGGCGGATGCAGGGCGGCCGCCGAGCAGCTAGGCCAGGGAGTCGATAGTCCGGATCCGGCGATTCGCCTGGCAAAGTGAGCCCCTGTTTCTCTGGCCTGCCGCGCAAAGGCTGGCCGGCCATTTGCCTAGTCTAGCTGTGCTCTTGCCTACTGGCAGCCGGGCTCACAATGCAAAAGATGAGGGTAGCCTTGATTTGTCGCCGAATCCAGGCCCCACACATCCACGAGATCCCAGCCCGCGCTCGAGAAGGTGGACTGCTCGGTCATCTGAGCCGTGGTACGGCCCGTCCCGGCACCGCTTGTCGACTGGCCGGACGTTTCGGTATCCCAGAAGCTGCCGCTTACGGATCCGCCGGACTCGTTGACACCCATTAGCCCCCCGACGGTGCTCCCGCCGCTCACCGAACCCGTGCTGTAGGACCTGGCCGCCGAACCATAATTCCTTCCAACGAGGCCGCCTACTCTAGCGCCCGAGCCGGACACATCTCCTCTGGCGTAAGAATCGGAAAGGGCCGTGTTCTCGTCAGTGCCCCCCGAGCGTCCGATCAGGCCTCCTACATTCGAGTTGCCAGAAACGCTCCCCGTGGCGAAGGACTCGAGGACCCTGGCGCGCTCGCCGGTACGCCCAATCAGCCCGCCTGAGTTGGAGCCGGCACCATCGGACCAGTCGTGGGTGACATTTACCGAGGACCAGCTCTTCATTACAACACTGCGTCCACTTGCCCTGCCAATCAAGCCACCAGCATTGTAGCGTCCCGAGGTGAAGACCTCGCCGGAGGCATGACAACCATACACCCGCGTTCCCTCGATCTCTCCCGCCAGAGCCCCAGCACGGCTCTCGGTCGTCGACACATCCACATCGAGCACGCCCACATTCGATATGAAGGCGTTTTCCGCATATCCAAAAAGCCCCACCCTGGCTATTGAACGATCAATCTCGAGACCGCTGATCGTATATCCTCGACCATCGAAGGAGCCGGTGAACGGGGAGGAGAGGGTACCGATGGGCTCCCAACCGCTTCCAGAGTTGTAGCTGCCATAGCCGGGACTATCCTCGTCGAGATGACTCATCAGAATGTAGTTACCCTCGAGCCTGTCTCTCATTGCATGGAGATCGTGCCAGTCATGAATGGCGGTTATGAGCTCCATCTCATATTCGCTATGACCGGCGACCGAGTGCCAGTTCCCCGTAAGCGTCCTGAAGCGAAGGGTTACGGTAGTCGTGCCGTTCTCTCGCTTCAGCGTCATGAAAATGCCGCCGCCCGTGTCATTCGCCGTCGCCCCCGGGCTCACATCGACAACACCTAGAACTCGGTAATTCTCGTTCAACCTCCAGGTATGGTTGTGCCCCCTGACCCACATGGGAATATTGTATCTATCCCAATCTCTCTGCAGCCATCCTCTTCTATTCGTGTCCCAGAAGCAGGGCCCATCGTCACTCGGGTTCTCGTAATACCGCCATAGTCCTTGGTGTGTCATGAGAATGGTCGGTCTTCCGGGATCGCTGTTCAGCTCGGCACGAAACCAGTCGTCCTGATCCCGCATCAAGTTCTTCTCCGTCTGATAGGCTTCGATGACGTTGCCTCCATTCCATGCTCCATCATCGGAGACGCCAATCAGGCGGACTCCAGCGATAGTCTCGCTGAAGTAGGTCCTTTCCTTCACTCTGGCGCCAGAGCCATGCCTGTCGAAATCGTGGTTTCCAAGAACATCCATCCAGGGATGATTCAGCTCGTTCATCGCGTTCTCGTAATCGGCCAGATGAACCGGGCTGTCATGGACGAAATCTCCGAGCATGATCGCCATCTGGGATATTCCGAGGGCGTTCACATCGGCAATCGCGGCTTGAAGGTTGGATAGAGCGTTCAGCTCGTTTTCCCGGTGGGAGCCGATATGGGCGTCCGCCGCGATCCACCAAGTGACCTCCACATCGGGAAGAGGGTCGGGTTCTGGGTCGGGGTCCGGGTCCGGGTCGGGGTCGGGGTCCGGGTCTGGGTCCGGGTCCGGGTCCGGGTCGGGGTCCGGGTCCGGGTCGGGGTCCGGGTCCGGGTCGGGGTCCGGATCTGGATCGGGTTGCTCCTCTTCTTCACCATTCGGATCGGGATCGCCGTTGTGAGTAACGCGGCCATCTCCACAGGCAAACAAGAGGCTCAGCGAGAAAGCGGCGGCAAGGAACACCGAAAGGATTCGACTCGATTCCATCAGTTCCTCCCAAGGAATCCGGGGCTCGAAACGAGCATCCATATGAGTCTATCATACGCCGCCCTCTAGCACGTCGTGCTATCGTCCACGGGTGATGCCAAGGAAATCACTGCGAAAGATGACTAGAGCGCCAATCAGCCTGGAACTTTCGTCGCCGGGCCGGCGGCGACTCACCTTTGCCTGTTTGGCCGGGCTCACTTCCATACTGCTTGCCATTGGCTGCGCTACGCCGGGGAAGCAGCCAGAGACTACGCTGGGAAAGACCGCCTGCGGCGAAGAAGAGTCTGCTGAAGGCGCATCCTCGACGATTGATGAGGCGGATGAGCACCCGACCGAAGAGTTCCTCGATGCCGAGTCCGTACGCCGCGTGGTCGAGGCCGGCGAGAATCGAGTGCAGTCGTGCTATCAGTCCTGGCTCGATCATCTGGCTGAACTGGAGGAACTGGATCATGACTCGCCGCCAGGAGGGCGCGTCATCCTGGTCTTCGAGATAGGAGCCGATGGCGAGGTAGGAAACGCAAGTCTTGTTCAAGATGCTGTCGGAGGCGAGGCCTTCGAGCACTGCATTCTCGAAGAGATCAGCCGCTGGAGCTTTCCCCCTCCTGCTCCGGGCGATGCCCCCACCGTCGTCGAGGTCCCTTTCTTCTTCGAGCCGAGGCTGGAGTAGGCGGGGCCTCTGCCGCATCTTGCGGTCCGGTGTTACAGCAATCACAAGAGCAGAACATCACCACTCATCCGGGAAGGTTCCATAGGGCCCGGGGTCAATAGCGATCCTTCTACCTCCCCCCGATGGTCGGTCGACGACGACCCCGTCACCGTCCAGCTTCCTGATATCTCCACTCGTAAGTCCATAGACGAAGCCAGAGCTGTCCACCACGGAGTGATTGACACGATAATGATCGACCTCGGAAGAGCACTCCCAGCTCTCCCATACCACTTCGTCTGAAAAGGGTCTCAACTTGAACAACGAGCTATGCTCCGCGCTGCCGTATAGATAACCATCCGGACAGATTGTTAGACCCGTCGTACTTCCTGGAAAGTCGAAAGGAGCCGTGTGAATGAGCTCTCCATCGGAGTTCAAGATCTGCACGTGATTGCGATATCCGATAGCCACATAGACGTTCCCCACGGTATCGACCACTACTTTTTCAATCACTCGACTCGAAGTGTTCTCACCGTCATAGGCATTGTACTCCCACACTAGCTCGCCTTCGGGAGACACCTTGTGCAATCTGTCGGATCCGGTATTCCGCCTGCCGTAGTGTGTGTAAGCATAACCGTATGAGTCCACAGCTAGAGGCCCCGGCGAACCCGGGTAGCCCCATTGGACTACACCGCTGGAGTCCACCTTCTCCAAAAACTTCGGCCCATGCTCGGAGCCGGTCTCGGGATCGTAGTAGGTCCCCCCCAAGAACACCGTGCCATCCGGACCCGCGGCAACACTTGTCCCATAAGAGTAGGTTCCGAAGGTGGACGAGGTCAGCTGCCACTCCAGATCGCCCTGGGAGTCCAGCTTGATGAATCCATCCCTGAATGTTGCCAAATACACGTTACCTTGTGGATCCACGGCAACCGCCTCGGCATCACTATCAATGTAGTGGCTCCACACCACATCGCCATTGGTATTGATCTTTCGAATCTCGGGCGGACTGGTCCCTCTGGTGACATATATATTCGGGTAAAGTGACTCGACCAGGCACTCGTTCCCTTCTTGCCGGTAGCCGTCGTCACATGACCAGCTACAAGAACTCGGCTCGCTCCAACCCGCTCCATCGCTCCAGGTTATCTGAACATCCTCTGCCTCCGGCGTTGCGTTCTCCGGCGTGCCGGAATCATCGCACTCCACCCAGAGAGCCGCATGACACTCGCCGGGCACGGTTTCGTGCTCACCATAACCGGCATTGCAAGACCATTCGCAAGGAGCGGGATGACTCCAGCCCTCGTCATCGCTCCAGGTTATTCGTACATCCGCCGCCTCGGCCGCTGCGTTCTCAGGCGTGCCCAAATCATCACACTCCACCCAGAGCTCTTCATGACACTCACCGGGCGCCATTTCATGCTCACCATAACCGGCATCGCAGGACCATTCGCAAGGAGCGGGATGACTCCAGCCCTCCCCATCGCTCCAGGTAATTCGTACATCCTCCGCCTCAGCCGCTGCGTTCTCCGGCGTCCCGGAATCATCACACTCCACCCAGAGCTCCGCATGACACTCACCGGGCGCCGTTTCATGCTCACCATAGCCTGGATCGCATACGACGGGCTCGACACATACTCCGCCCCGACACGGTTGGCCGGCGGGACACTCCACGCCAACGCATGCAGCCTCGATACATTGTCCATCGACGCAGAGGTAACCATCGGGGCACTGCTCGAGACAGTCTGTCGGATAGCAGTTCCCGTTGGCGCAAGCCTCTCCTTCGGGGCAAGTTACCTCGACGCATGAGCGAGGCACGCACTCACCATCCACGCATACTCCATTGCCACAATCCACACCCTCGCAATGGGTGGGATAGCAAGCGCCGTTGGCACAGACCTCTCCTTCCGGGCACGTTACCTCGACGCATGAGCGAGGCACGCACTCACCATCCACGCATACTCCATTGCCACAATCCACACCCTCGCAATGGGTGGGATAGCAGCGCCCATTGGCGCACCCATGATCATCCTCGCAAACCACATCGACACAACTGACCGAGACGCATTGCCCATCGAGACAAATCATTTCAGCCGGACAGCTTCGGTTGGGACAGTCAATCGGATGACAGCTGCCGGCAAGGCATAGCTCGCCGGGTCCGCAATCGGTGTAGGAACAAGGATCGGCGACACAGAGCCCTTCGACGCATACTAGGCCCTCGACACAAGCATCCTCGGGGCCACATCGAAAACCTTCCTTACCGGGATCGAGGGTCACAAAGCACCCCGCAGCAAGGAATAAAATGATTGAGATAAACGAGCCGCCGGTAGTCGAAACGAAGCGGCTCAAGGCACGAAACGACGAGGATGTTGGGGCGGAAGAGGAATCGGTGACTGGTGGATGGTTGGGTCGGCGCGAATGGCGAACATTTGAGGAAAAGGAGGACGAAGTAGCGGGATGGTGCGGCTGGGACGAATGCCCAACGGTGCAGAAATAGAGGCCGAAAGTAGTATCGAACTCGTGGGCGGAAAACGGGTTGGGCTCGGCAGCGGCCTCCGACGAGCCCACTGGTCTCCGCAACCTCTCCTCAAACGACGCCATGCACCACTCCTACTGGTTCGAAGGAAGCAAGACCAGAATATCTAAGCCTCGAATCGAGAAGCAATGCCACAACAAACGGATTTCGCGACGCCTTGTTGCCACAGCTCTTGAGGTGCTCCGGCATGATGTGGCTTCACTGATTGTAATCCAGTATAGGCTATGACATAGTTTTCATGAAGCGATGCTGGTGCTCTTCATGCCGTATCGAGCGAGAGGGAGCAATGAGGGTGTTCAGGACACTATGGGCCTGTCTATTGGCCGGACTGTTACTTGTGGGTTGCTACTGCGGGGGCGGCGGATACGAAGTACGAACTTGCAGGCAAGACACTGAATGCTTTGATGCCGCTACTCCTCATTGTCATACGGAGACAGGACAGTGCGTTGAGTGCATTGACGATTCGCATTGCGAGAATGACCAAATGTGCAGCGAGGATTTCGTTTGCGCCGATGAACCTGATGAACCTGTAGTCCCTAGCTGCGAATCCCATGTCGACTGCACCGAAGCCGGCGCCGAATATTGTGACACGCAGAGTGGGCACTGCGTGGAATGCCTGGCTTCCCATCATTGTAATCATGAGCACTTCGAGGAATGTATCGATAACTCCTGTTATAGAAACCCATGTGAGGTACAAAACAGATGTGGTCAGGAATGTTGCTTGCCCGATGAACTATGCCTAGAAGATGTTTGCGTGACACCGGGGCAAATTTGCGTTCACGACATGCAGTGTGAAGCGGACGAGTTTTGCGAGACTACTACAGGCCGTTGTTTGCCCGAATCCGCCGGAGAATGCTTGTTCATCCCTGATGATGACTCCTTCGATCCGGTCGTCAGCTACGCCTGGAGGGCGGATCCTGAAGAAACCCCGAACGTGCCGATGCCGGAGCACGACCAGGTGATGATGACCCCAGCCGTCGTGGATATCACCGGGGATGGAGTGCCAGAGATCGTGTTCTCTACCTTCTCAGGCAGCAATTACAACGCGGATAGCATTTTGCGCGCGGTAAATGGACGAACATATGCATCCGTCTTCGATCTTACTGATGAGGACTCCAGAGTCTCTGGTTCTAGCTCGCTTGCCATTGGCGACATAGATGGTGATGGGAGAAACGAGATAGTGGCGGTCCAAAGCGGGGGACAGGGTCTAATCGCATTCGATGATTACTCGACTGGCTGGGAGATCAAGTGGACTACCGGTTCATTTGGAATGAGCTGGGATGGCGCATACCTCGTCGACCTAGACGGAAATGGAAGAGTCGAGGTAGTGGCCGCAAACAGGGTCTACGACGGCCCTACGGGAGATCTTCTTTGTATCAACGATGAGGTTAACGCGACTCCGCGCAACTCATTGGCCGCGGATTTGACGGGCGATGGCAATATGGAGGTCGTCGCCGCTGGGGGAGCCTTCAGCTTCATACGTAATGGGGATGGCTCTGTCGACTGCCCGACATTATTTCTATACTCAGATGGTCTGATTGGCTTTCCAGCGGTGGCCGACTTTGGAACGTTCACGGGTTCCAACCATCAGTTTGGCGTCTTTGATGGTTTGCCCGAGATCGCCGTCGTGTCCGCGACTCAGAACGTGGCCAAACTGCATGATGGAAGAACTGGAGAGGTTATCTGGTCGAACTCCTTGCCCGTTGATGGACATCCATACTTCAGCGATGACCAATGTACAGCCAAGACTGGTGCTGGGCCGCCCACGATCGCGGACTTCAACGGCGACGGTCTTCCCAACGTCGCAACGGCGGGAGCATGCTATTACTATGTTTTCAATGAACGCGGTGAGCTCTCCTGGCGCATGCCCACTCAAGACTTCTCGAGTCGCATCACGGGTTCCTCTGTATTCGACTTTCAGGGCAATGGCCGAGCAGAGGTCGTTTATGGCGACGAGTGCTTTTTGAGAGTCTACGACGGAACGGGCAATCCTGATGGAACCAGCAATGTATTATTCGAGATCGCGAACACAACAGGGACTACTCGAGAGCTTCCCGTTATCGTCGACGTCGACGCTGACTTCCATGCCGACATAGTCATGATCGGAAACGATTACTCCAGCGGTCTCATCAACCGCTGTAGAGACCATTGGCCCGATTTCGATGACCTGGGCGGGCCGAGCCGGGGTGTTAGAGTTATCAGCGACAGAGAGAATCGTTGGGTAGCTACGCGACCGGTATGGAACCAGCATGCTTATAGCGTCACGAATGTCTGTGACGGACTCGATGATTCACTTTGTCCCGGCGTGGCAAATGTACCAGGAGCCATTCCGCGTGGCCGCGTTGATAATTGGAACGTCGATTACCTGAACAACTACCGACAAAACGTGCAAGGAGAGGGGCTCTTCTACGCGCCGGACTTCGTGGTTCCGCTACTCCAGGGTTATTGCTCACCAGAAGGAGTCAGAATCGATGTCGTCGTGGCCAACCAGGGAAGCCGCGGGGTCATCGAGGGTTTGAATGTAGCTCTTTTCGCGATAGTCGATGGACAGGAGACCTTGATTGCCGTCTTGCAGACCACTCGGTTGTTACCGCCGGGAGGACGCGAGCTGCTGACCTATAATTGGAGCGACGCGCCTTTCGAGGTTGGAGTAGGCGAGGAGGTTGAGCTCATTGCGCGCGTCAACGACGACGGTACCGGTCAGCGCCAGTATCGTGAATGTGACGAGAGCAACAACGAAAGAGTCACCATCGTGCCGTGCCCGTGTAGAACCGACGATGATTGCAAAGAGGGCTACTATTGTGCCGCCGGCCGTTGCTACCCCTTTTTCGGCTGAAACGTCACGGCAAGGGCAGATTCAAACCAGAGGCCAGGCACAAGCATTTCGTCATCTTCCTCGCTGATCGTCGCCAATCCGAAGCCCTAACAGAGCGCCGATGAGATCGTCACAGTGTTTGTAAGATGCACGTGCTGGCGACCAGTTCAAGATCAGGCCCAACGGACGCTTACTATAGAGCGCCCTTGGCCTCTCGCCGTAGCAGCTCTCTTTGAGAACCACCACCGCGCCGGGCCGCTATGGAACCGAAGAGAATCCGATACGGCCTAGTATCATGGCGCCCGTCGTTGCTGTCCTATCCGCTCCCTACTGTCCCGTACCAACGCAGATGAAGCCGTACGCTTGATTGATCGAGTCGCCGTGATCCGCCAGCTGACATTCATACCCGTCGGGGCAAAGGCTCGCGGGGTTGGTACTGCTCGGACATATGCCCACGAAGTGGCAGCAGTAGTCTGCCGTCCAGAAGTCGCAGGATGGAGGGCACTGGCAGATCTCTTCCTGAGTAAGCTCACAGGGGTTCCCCGGACGGCAGCAGGTCCTGTCATCGGGCTCATCGGGATCCAAGGGGCCATACGTCCCATCGCAGAGCGCGGGAGCACAGGTCTGATTGAAAGAGCAGCGTTTCGTATCGAGCTGACACATCGCCGTCGGACCGCCCGTGTCCGGGCAATCACAGATAGGGGGCAGACAGAGCCCCGCGTGGGAGTTTTCGCTCTCGTGTACGCATTGTAGCCCCGTATCGCAGCTATTCGGTGATGCGCCCCATTCGAGCCTGCAATCATGTGTGCAAATACCGTGGCACTCCAGCCCACCCTCGCAGTCCGAGTCGCTGTAGCAGGGCTGCTCGTCGACGCAGTGATGCGGATCGCCTGGGAAAGAGTCCAAGCTCAAGCACCACTCATCGTCTGGGCAGCCCGCGCCATCCTCGCAGTAGTAGGCCTGCTCGGGAGGCTGCGACCAAGTGACGTTGCATACCCCGTTTACGCAGTCGGCGTCCCAAGGACAGTCGGAATTGCTGAGGCAGGGGAAACCGCACATGGTCTCCGTGTGGGCAACGTCACGAAATTCGAACGGAACACAAGAACCCGGCACCCCGCAGTCCTCGTCGGATGAGCACAGCACCCTTTCCCCGCAGTCGATGGGGCCGGGCAGGA
>SKWY01000420.1 GCA_007128675.1 Deltaproteobacteria bacterium
AATGGCCCTTCCTGGGGGCTTCATCTATTTGTTTAGTGGGCTCCTGCTCATAATGGAAACAGAGGCAGAGCTTGTTGGAGTTATTGCTCATGAGATGGCTCACGTGAACTTGAGACACATAGCGGAGCGACTTGCGACCATCTATGGAATCGAAGTTCTGGGGGCGGTCGCCCTTGGAAGGGATCCGAGCACCCTTCGGAGGATAATCGCTACTATTGTCGCCCAGGGCTACCTCCTTCGCTACAGCCGGGGACAGGAGCGAGAGGCTGATGCGGAGGCCATCGAGTACATGCTCCTGGCGGGTTGGGATCCACTGGAGCTGGCAAGCTTCTTCGCCCGGCTCGAAGCCGCGGCAAGACCTCCCCAGTGGCTGTCAACGCATCCCAGCCCCGAGAATAGGGCGGCCTATGTGCAAGAAAGAGTCGCCGGGCGAGAGGTCCCCAGCCGGACTGGCCGGGAGCGTTTTCGAGAGGTGCAGGAAAGACTCCTTCTCGAAGGGCAAGTGAAGGATGGTGCGAGCGGCAAGGGCATCCCATCAAGACATACTAGTGAAGCTGGGGGCCACCCCTCGTGCTTGCTGGACCGTGTTTCCAAAGAGACGGGTAAGTCGAAATGTATTGGTGCCGGCGGAGGGTTGGGACGATGAGCGGCAATGTGATGTCGGGTACAACAGCTTCAATGCCGAGGCCGGCATGCGATCCGGCCATTTACAGGCGCTACGATTGGTTGTTGAGGAGGACTTTTCACGATCTTTCGGTTGGTCGGGCAACGGTACGCCCATATCTCGCCGCCCTTCTTGCGGGAGCCAGGCAAGTTGGACATAGTGCCTTCCCGACGGTCCTACGTGCCGCAGATGCGGCAAGGAGCGCCGGTGATGCAGAGGTCGAGCTTCGGCTGCGTCGCCGCCTGGGGGATGTGGCGCTCTTGGTTTTGGGGCTTACGGAGCCTGAGAGGGACGTTGCAGAGCTGCTCTTCCTGGAGGGTCCACGGGCGTATCGTGACGCTGCCTTCTTGGGGGCACGGTTGGGGCGACCTTCCGCGGCGGTGATGCATCACTTGGCGGGCCAGTTTGGTACTTACGTTTCTGCTCTTCGCCACCTTCGCTCGAAGTTCTTGGAGCCGCGAAGCGGAAGAGCCCGGCCTCCGGCGGGGGATGAGCCGGCTCCAAGGACCTAGATGAGGAGTCTTTGACGCGAGGGAGATTAGGGAGGAGCCTTGGGAGCATCGTTCGACGATGCGCCCGGACCTGCTGGGAGGCCGCATAGTGCTCGCCGCAGCGACGTCATTAGACGACGCAGGCCATATCCAGGGAGGTCTTCTACCGGATCGATGTCGCTCGGAAAGACCTCGAGGAGATCATCCAGAGCCTCGAGACAGGCGAGAACACGTTTATCGGGAGAGTGGGACTTATCCCCGATATCTCTCAAGTCTAGATCGTCGACGGTCTCGGCGAGCTGGAAAGCGATCTGCACCAGATGTTCCCAGCGACCAGTCGAGCCGTCGTCGTCATGTATGATCCGTCCACCTTGTAAATGCTGATCGGCCATGAAAAGAGCCTCTAGCGTAGTCAGGCCACCTGATTCACTGGTTGACGATTTGGTCGGCCAGTAGACCTACCGCGGTTGCGAAATAATGTGACCTGTTCCACCGCATGATGGTCCGGTAGTTGTCATAGACAAGATGGGTAGGACCACCTGGACCTCCGGGTTGCACGAGGGAGCCCTCGAGGCTAGCCGTCGGCAGATCCTGTCCATTGGGGCGCCGAACACCGAGAGCTTGCCACTCCTCCAGAGGCTTCTTGGTATCCAATCCTATCAGCGAGTCGTCGAAGTCCTCGGGCAAGCTGACCGGGCGTCCCCATGTCTGGCCTCGTTGCCAGCCATGACGGACCAAGTAGTTGGCGCTGGACGCGAAGACATCGCCCAGGTTGTTCCAGATATCGCGACGCCCGTCTCCCGTGTGATCGACCGCATAAGCCATGAAGCTCGAGGGCATGAACTGGCACTGCCCCAACGCGCCGGCCCAAGACCCCAGCATCTCATCGGGCGTGATGTGTCCTTGCTGGACTATTTTTAGGGCATTGATTAGCTCTGTTTCGAAGAAGGCGGCGCGGCGCCCTTCGTGTGCGAGAGTAGCCAGTGAATCCAGCACGCGGAAGCCACCGGTGTTCCTTCCGTAGTCGGTCTCGATTCCCCATAAGGCGACTAGGAAGCGAGGATGCACTCCGTACCTCTCGCCTATCTCCTCGAGGAGCTCTTGATGCTCGGCGAAACGACGACGCCCTTCCTCGACCCGGCTGTCGGGCACGACGCGGGCTAGGTATTGCTGCAAGGTGAAGCGTCTTTCCGGTTGCCTGCGGTCCAGCTCGATGACTCTAGGTATGGGTTGAATCGCATCGAGTTTATCGAGCGTATCTCTCGAGACGCCGGCGTTCGCGGCACGAGACTTGAAGGCTGCCAGCCAATCCGCGAAGCCACCGTCGCTCGCCGAAGGTTCTTCCTTCATTTCGGGTTCCACATCCGGAGAGGAAGAGTGTTCGGTCTTCTCGGTCTCGTCCGCCGGCGACCCCTCCCTTTCGCTCGAGGTACTCTCGCCAGATTCCTGCTCGGAAGTCGGAGGCTCGGCCCGCTCTTGCTTCGAGGGACTCGTTGCCTCGCCCTCGACTCCTTCGCTTTCTCCGGCGTCTTCCTCGGATGGGGGAGACATTGAAGCGTCCAGGCGACTCTCTTCTTCTTTCGGGTCGAGATGTGCAGCCGGGCTCTCTTCGGCGGGCTGAACACGCTCTACGCTCTCTGCTGCCTCGGTTCCTCGATCGGCGGCGCGAGCGGACATTGGCGCCGCATCGCAGCTCTTCGTTTCCGGCCCAGCACGACCCACACTGCTCGCGGTGCAATGGAGAAGCAAGGGGCAAAGAATGGCCAAGCAGGAAGAAAACACTGTCCAACGATTCATCTCTACCTCACGGAAACGAAATCTAGACATGCACGGATGATCTACGGTTGAGGCTGAAGGAGCAAGAGCCGAAGGGGCATCTTTTTCTCGAAACGAGCAAGACAGCCCTCGTTCAGCATCTCTTTCTCGAGCATGGGGCGGAACCTGACCCAGTCGTTTTCCAAGGAAAACTGGTGCCTTGAGCGTTGAACTGGACTACAGATAGTCTTGGATCCAATGTTGAGGGCCCAAAGCTGGCGATATGGCCGAATGCGTGTTGTATTAGAGATGGTCAAGCTAGGATGTAGAGCTGTATGAGGTAGCCGGTCGGCACTCGAGAACACGCCCGCGCGACTCAAGGAGAGCAAGCGGTCCCTTTCATGGCGACACCAAAGACAAGACCAGACAGCAGTCCCCAATCGACTCCAGGGACTGGCTCGTCCGGCTCCAAGAAAGGCCGATCGGGAGTGCCCCGGTTCGAGCCCGATGTCTTCGGGAAGTACTTCTTGCTTCAGCGAATCGGGATCGGCGGCATGGCGGAGGTGATTCGCGCCAAGACCGTCGGCGCGGGAGGCTTCCAGAAGGAGCTGGTCATCAAGAGGGTTCTGCCTCGTTTCGCGAAGGATGCGAGCTTCGTGCGCATGTTCGTGAACGAGGCCAAGATCACCGTTGGTCTCGCTCACCCGAACATAGCGCAGGTGTTGGAGCTGGGAGAGATCGGCGGCACCTACTTCATGGCGATCGAGCTGATCGATGGGGTGGATCTTGCCAATATTGCTCCTTTGTTTCGAGGTGATACGCCGACCCTTACGATTGATGACGCCGTCTGGTTGATGTTCGAGGCCCTCAAGGGTTTGGATTATGCCCATAGAAGGACCGATCCCCTGGGCCAGCATCTTGGCATCGTCCACTGTGACATCAGCCCGGACAACCTGATGGTCACCTTCGATGCCGCGGTGAAGATCCTGGATTTCGGGATCGCCCGTGTCGCCACGAGCTTGTCGAACCGTCGCAAAGGCATGGTGATGGGTAAAATGAACTACCTTTCACCGGAGCAGGCCCTCGGCAAGGAAGTGGATCCACGAAGCGATATCTATGCCGCCGGAGTGGTGCTCTATCATCTGGTGACGGGAGACTTCCCCTACGGGCGCTTCGATTCGTTGGAAGCACTGACGCCCATTGTTACCGGGGCCGCGAAGTATGTGCCCGCCGTCCAGCACAATCCACGCGTCCCAGAGGAGCTCGACGCGGTCCTTCGCAAGGCAGTCGAGCTAAATCCCAAGAAGCGCTTCCCTGACGCCCGCTTCTTCTTGATGGCTCTCGAGGAGGTCCTATACCCGACGTCTCACTCGGCGATTGCCGAGCATGTTCGAATGAAGGTCGGCCAAAGCTTTACCGAGAGAAAGGATCGGTTGAGTCGACTTCGGGCCAACGATGACGCCGTAATGCGCATCCTTGCCAGGCGGGCGCAGGATGCTCCGCCCTCCGAAAAGCCCGATACGGGAGAGACCTCCGTAGTGACGCCGCCTCCTTTCGAGCAGACTCCCTCTCTGCACAGAGGGGCCAAGACAAGCGGCACGGATCTGAAGCGACGACATCTCGAACGTCCTTGGTGGCACGTTTCGATTCCCCAGGTGGTGGTGGCTCTGATAATGGCGGTCATTCTCGCCGGTGGATACGAGTTCGTAAGAACCCAGTTCTTCGCGCGAGGCGTCCTCGTTCTGGAGTCCGAGCCCACGGGCGCTCGGGTCTTTCTCGATGGGTCGCTAATGCCGGGGGTCACGCCAAATATCGTGGAGGACTTTCGAACCAGCAGGGCCTACGGAATACGTATGGAGCTGGATGACCACGACGGCTGGACCGGCAACACCCCTGGAGATGGTTCGCAGGTTCAAAGAGTCAGGGCGGAGCTGGTGCGTCGCTATGGGCCCGTGAGGGTTGTTAGCGTGCCGCAGGGAGCAGAAGTCTTCATCAACGACGAGTCCGTAGGCCAAGCTCCTCTCGACATTGAACGGTTCAACCTGGTCGGACCAACCAAGATAAGCTTGGAGCGGCCCGGATTCGAGAGGCACGAGCAGGTGCTGCGGGATATCGAGGCGGGTCAAGAGCTTATTTACGAGCTGGAGCGTCGGCGGCGGAGGTAGCATTCATGTCCTTGAAGCCCCCATCTCGATGACTCCTTCTTGTCGTCTCGCGGGCGAGTCCGGCCCGTCTGCCGCTTTTCTCGAAGGCCACGTGCGATTCGGCATGCTCCCTTACAGATATCTGCTCTCCGTCGTCTTTGTCTCGTTTGGTGCGGCCTGCTTCGATGACTGTCGAGCCTACCGGCCTCCTCATTTCGAAGCTTTCGCCGAAGGCTCCCCCGCGGTGGATATCGTCCTTCACCTGGAGCAGGAAGGATGGAACGCGGCGGCTTTGTCCTTCGAGGACGGGTCGGTCTTCTATCTGAAAGATCGAGGGGGAGAGCTACACAGGGAACTCGTAATGGAAGAAGCCCGGCCCGGCTCGGCAACTCTTTCACACCTGCCTAGCCAAGAGGCGGTCCTTGCCTTGATAGGGAAATCGGCATCTCGAAGGGCACCTCCGATCTCGGCGTTGGCCGACTCTCCGCTCTCCAAGATCGAGGGAGAGGGGGAGCTCCTGGTTCTTCGGCGTAGAAGCCCGGGCTTGTGGCGAAAAAGAGCGGTGGCCGCACGGGCCCTTGCGCCGGCCATGGTGGTGGATGGAGAGGGAACCATACACCTAGCGTTCCTGCAGCCGGCTGGTGATGGTCTGTTTGCCGTCGTGTATGTGAGGCTCGAAGACTCGACCATCCAGCGAGAGGAGGTGGGACGAGGTGCCTATCTCGTGCGGCCACATCTCGCGCTGGTAGATGGCCGGCCGCGTGTGACCTACGTTTCGGGGGGTGATGAGCCTGTCGTCGTCCAGGCTACCGCCAGTCATCGTGGCGTCCTCGCGCCTTCTCTCGAGCTGCCGGCGGCCGCTTTCGGAGACCAAGGAACGGGGCCTTCGGCGCTCTCTTGGCTTGGAGACGAGGGGGGAGGCTGGCTTGCTCTTGCTAGCCCAGTGAAGAACCATCGCTTCTCCCTCGAGGATGGCCGGCGCGTGCGGCTCGATGAACGCGCCAAGGAGGTATTCTCCTTGTTGCGGATCGAGGGTGGGAAGCCGGCTGGATTGAGAGTTCTCGGTACCACGGCCCGGCAAGGACCCTTCAGTATCAATCTTCTAGACGGGAACATCGACAAGGGCGAGGTGATGTCCTTTGCCTCGGCGATTGGAGCGAGTGCCTTGCTGCTCTTGGGACCCGAATGCGCTGAAGAGAAGGATGGCGGAAAAGGCCACAGAGGCCCCTCTCGAGGGAGGCCTTCCGTTCTACTCGTCGGACCAGAGTGACTCGGATGGGCCGAGCTTTTGGCCCTAGCTCAAGCTGAGCATCCGCTTGATTGGGAGAAACGCCCTTTTTGCGAGATCGATGTCCAAGTTGATCTCGGGCTCGAGATCGCGCAGGCAGTCTCGAAGCTTGGGGATTGTGTTCAACCGCATATGAGGGCAGACGTTGCAGGCGCAGCCTTCGTCCTGGCCGGGGAGGGAGATGAGCTTCTTGTGGGGAGCCTTTCGCGATAGCTGATGGAGCACTCCCGGCTCTGTCGCGATGATGAGGACTTGGGCCTCGCTCTTGACGCCTCTTGCTATTATGCCGGTCGTCGATCCTATGAAGTGCGCGTGACGAAGCACGCTCTCTCTGCACTCCGGATGGGCGAGCACCTCCGCCTCTGGATGCTCTGCCTTCAGACGCAAGAGTTCCTTTTCGGAGAAGATGTCATGAACTATGCATACCCCTTCCCACAGGACCATCTTTCGACCGGTCTCCTTGGCTAGATGACGACCGAGGTTGACATCAGGTGCGAACAGAATGGGCTCATTTTCTGGAATCGAGGCGATGACCTTCTTCGCATTGGAGCTGGTGCAGGTTATGTCGGAGAGCGCCTTCACCTCCGCCGAGCTGTTCACATACGTGACGACGACGTGATCGGGGTGTTCTTTCTTGAAGGCCGCGAACTGGTCCGGGGGGCAGGTGTCGGCAAGCGAGCATCCCGCGTTCAAGTCGGGAACGACCACGGTCTTGGAGGGGTTCAGGATCTTCGCCGTCTCGGCCATGAAGTTCACCCCCGCAAAGACGATGACCTTGGCCTCGGTCCTTTCAGCTTCGTGCGCGAGGGCCAGAGAGTCACCACAAAAGTCGGCGAGATCCTGGATGGCGGGCTCCTGGTAAAAATGCGCCAGTATGACCGCGTCTCTCTTCCTTCGAAGACGCTCTATCTCCTCCAAGATTTCTTCTGTCGATGATCCTGCTACCGGCAGCACCATTTCTTCCTTCTCCTGTACCGGCGCGTCTCATCGCCCATCGCTGAACGCGCCATATTCGCATAGGGTAGCTCTTGATGCTTTCCGCGCCAAGTAGAGAGCGTGCTTCACGGCCTAGCGGTAACCTGGAATACCCGAAGGTCCTCCAGGCGCAGGGCCGTCAGCTTGCCTCCCCAAACGCAGCCCGTGTCAAGCGCGACGATGTCATCGCGCACAACCAGACCTAGAGCCGCCCAGTGGCCGCAGAGCACGGTTGCATTATCGAGTTTGTCACGGGCCCGGGCTTCGAACCATGGTCTGTGGCCGGGTGGAGCCTCGGTCGGGGGCCCGGTGAAGTCATCATCGAGCTCTCCCTTCTCGTCCAGGGTTCGTAAACGAACCAGGGCCGCGACTATGGCGCGGAGTCGCTCGGAGCCGGTGAGCCCTTCGGACCAGCAGGGAGCCGGTGGGCTCTCGTAGATCGCGCGCAAGAAGGAACGTCTATCTGCTCGCATCGCGTTGGTGGCCTCCCGCGCAAGGACCACGGCATCATCGGGGCTCCATTGGGGCCAAAGACCGGCGTGAACAAGGAGCCACCTGCGAAACGTCTGGTCCTTTGCGGCAGAAGGGATCTCTTCCGTATGTGCCAGAGGACGCCCGGCGAGCCAATCCAGAAGCTCACCACGGTCCGGCGCTTCCAGCACATCGTCCATGGTATCCAGCTTGCCCGCGGCGCGAATACCCTCCGCCCGTGCGAGAAGGTGTAGGTCATGGTTTCCGAGCACCGCCACGAGCGAGTCACTCGTATCGCGAGCCCACCTGAGAACACCCAAAGAGTCTGGGCCCCGGTTAACAAGATCGCCGCAAAGCCATAGGCGATCTCGTTTCATGTCGAAACCGATCCGGTCGAGAAGGCGCATAAGTGGCTCTAGGCAGCCTTGGATGTCTCCTATTGCGTAGGTAGCCACGTGTAAAGCTTCTCGTTTCTTCGTGTCTTGGACTCCATCCTTTTGCACGAGCCCCCTTGATCGTGTCAAACAGCCAGCGGCGCTTGCCTTCGGGTCTTCAGCGGACTATCCCCTCCAATCATGGCAGAGCCCTATATCTTCACAATGAGTGATCTTCGCAAGGTTCGCGGAGACAAGGAGATTCTCAAGGGAATCCATCTTTCCTTTTTCCACGGCGCCAAGATAGGGGTGATCGGCTCCAACGGCTCCGGCAAGTCCACCTTGCTTCGGATTATGGCCGGTGTGGATAGGGACTTCTTGGGGCACGCAAGGCCGGATCCGACTATTCGAGTCGGTTTTCTCCCGCAGGAGCCACAGCTCGATGAGACGCTCGATGTCCGAGGCAATGTGGAGCTTGCCCTTGCCCCCATCAAGGGTCTGTTGGATCGCTTCAACGAGGTCTCCATGCGCTTTTCAGAGCCCATGGACGATGAAGAAATGGGCAAGCTGCTCGAGGAGCAAGGCAGGCTTCAAGATGCCATAGATGCCGTGGGCGGCTGGGAGATCGACCGTACACTCGAGATAGCCATGGATGCCTTGAGGTGTCCTCCCGGAGATACGGATACCAAGGTCCTCTCCGGCGGTGAGCGCAGGAGAGTCGCCCTCTGTCGCGTCTTGCTGGAGCGGCCCGAGCTGCTTCTTCTCGATGAGCCCACCAATCACCTCGATGCCGAGTCGGTGGCTTGGCTCGAAAGACACCTCGAGCAGTACCCGGGGACAGTCGTCGCCGTAACTCACGATCGCTACTTCCTCGACAACGTGGCACAGTGGATTCTCGAGCTGGATCGGGGCGAGGGCATCCCCTGGAAGGGCAACTACGCCAGCTGGCTAGACCAGAAGCAGAAGCGCCTGGCCAACGAGGAGAAGGCCGAGTCCGCTAGGCGAAGAGCTCTTACTCGCGAGCTGGAGTGGGTTCAGATGAGCCAGAAGGCCAAGCAGGCCAAGGGCAAGGCTCGTCTCCAGAACTATGAACGACTCTTATCCGCGCAGCCAGAGGGTCGAGGACCCTCGGGCGCCATCTACATTCCTCCGGGGCCTCGGCTTGGGGATGTGGTCGTCGAGGCCTCCAGCGTGAGAAAAGCTTACGAAGAAAAGCTGCTGGTCGACAATATGACCTTCAAGATTCCGCCAGGCAGCATTGTCGGCATTATCGGGCCGAACGGAGCGGGGAAGACCACTCTTTTCAGGATGCTGATCGGGGAGGAGTCTCCCGACACCGGCGTGCTGAAGCTCGGTGAGACGGTCGAGGTCTCCTATGTCGACCAGTCCAGGGATGCATTGAACGGAGAGAAGACGGTCTTCGAGGAGATAAGTGAAGGCCAAGAGGAGATCCAGCTAGGCCGACGCACGATGAACGCTCGGGCCTATGTCGCTCAATTTGCCTTCAAGGGTCCGGATCAGCAAAAGAGAGTGAAGGATCTCTCCGGCGGAGAGCGCAATCGTGTTCACCTTGCGAAGCTTCTCAAGCAGGGGGCGAACCTGATCCTCCTGGATGAGCCCACCAACGACCTCGATGTGGAGACGCTCCGTTCCCTCGAGCAAGGCCTCGAGGAGTTTGCTGGCTGCGTAATGGTCATAAGCCACGACCGCTGGTTTCTCGATCGAGTGGCGACCCATATCCTCGCGTTCGAGGGGGACAGCCAGGTGATACTGGTAGAGGGTAGCTACAGGGACTACGAAGAGGACAAGAAGAAACGCCTTGGGGCCGAAGCGCTTCAACCTCGGCGCATTCGTTATAAGCCCCTCGTACGAGCATGACTAGGAGGCCATCTGGCTGTCCCGATTAGTCTTCGCGTGGAGCTTCTACCTGGTGTGCCTGGGGCTGCCCTCCTCCCGAAGCGACCGGCAGTCCGGTCTCCGATCCGTGGGCTCCGCACTGGCGTGGGTGCGCCACACGGCTCGGAAACCGGCTCCCGGCGCTTAGTCTAC
>SKWY01000046.1 GCA_007128675.1 Deltaproteobacteria bacterium
GCTGCCCTCCTCCCGAAGCGACCGGCAGTCCGGTCTCCGATCCGTGGGCTCCGCACTGGCGTGGGTGCGCCACACGGCTCGGAAACCGGCTCCCGGCGCTTAGTCTACTGCTAGGTGGCGGGACTACTTGGCTGTCCTGCTTTGCCTTCGCGTGTCGCCGCTACCTTGTGCAGCCTCAACTTCCCTCACCTTTCGATGGGCCCATCTACTCGATCGGCTCCTCATTACCTCGCAAGTCTTCGGCGAAGCTCAGGCTCTCCCGGGTTCTTAGTACCTCATTTGGCTCTTGCCTTCGGCGCCGCGGATCGAACCTTCTTGCAAGCTCGTTCAATCGGCCGGCCGCTTCTTCGACTCGTTCCCGTCGCAGCCGGTCATCCATCATTGCTCTTGCCAGCGCCTCGACCACATGAAGCTGTCGGTCCGCCCGATGACAGACGATGACCTGATCGCATCCGGCGCATACTGCCGCTACCGCCGCTTCACCGACATCGTAGTTGTCCGTGATTGCCTGCATCTCCATGTCGTCGGTGAATACGACGCCGTCGTACTCGAGATCATGGCGCAGAATCCCGAGCACCTTCGGGCTCATGGTGGCTGGCCTGCCAGGATCCACTCCATCCAAGGAGATATGAGCCGTCATCATCGTTGCCACCCTTGCCCCCGAAAGTGCCGCGAAGGGAACCAGCTCGATTTGGTCTAGCCGAGTTCTGTCGTGTGGCAAGCTGGGAAGCTCGAGATGACTATCCGTCCTCGTGTCGCCATGCCCAGGAAAGTGCTTGGCACAACCGGCAAGGCCGGCTGTTTGGAGACCTCTTACGAAGGCTACAGCCAACCTTGCCACCTCATGAGGATCGGCGGAGAAGGATCTGTCTCCAATGATCGGGTTTTCGGAATAGGTGTCGACATCCGCGACGGGAGCGAAGGTCAGATCGAACCCCAGGGACGTAAGCTCTCTTGCCATCAATCCGCCGGCACTCTCGGCTGCTGCTTCGCCATGACGCGAAAGCTGGCGCATGCTCGGAAGATCGGTGGCGATTCCTTGAAGCCTTGCCACTCTTCCTCCCTCCTGATCCACCGACAGAAGGACCGGGCCAGGCGCCAAGGCGCGTATCTCATCGGTAAGGGCCCGGACCTGACTGCCCGTCCTCACGTTTCGCCGAAAGAGTATGACTCCGCCGGCCCCCAGCTCGATTAGGCGACGAGCTTCATCCGGAGGTTCGAGTCCATCGAAACCCAGAACTAGACAGCGAGCGGCAAGAGCTTCGAGTTGTCGCGAAGTGCTCATATTGGTCTCTTTGCAATCAGGGCGCTCACAACGAGATGGGCGCATCGGCGAGTAAGGGAAAGGGGGTTCGAGGTGGCCACATCAGCGCCTTTCACGCGTCATCGGCCTGCGGAAACTCTTCGGGGACCATTCCAATTAGGTCATAGGCATGCGAATCGGTTATCTCGACCTCGACTATGCTCCCGGGCCGGGGTGTTTGACCCTCCAAATAAACGACCCCATCGATCTCGGGAGCCTGACCGGCGTGGCGGCCCTGAATGACGAGATCCGACTCCTCGCTGACGCCCTCTACCAGCACGTCCAGTCTGCGGCCTATCATCTTGGCTTGATGCTCCGCGCTAATTCGCTGCTGGGTCTCCATCAGCCGCGCGCGTCGCTCTTCCGCCAGGCTGGACGGAACTTTCTCGGGCATATCGAAGGCGGCTGTTCCTTCTTCATCGGAGTAGACGAAGACGCCAACGTTCTCGAAGCGCATCTCCTCCACGAAGTCAATCAGCCTATCGAAGTCGTCGCTCGTCTCTTTCGGGTGTCCGACCAGAAAGGTAGTGCGAAGAGTGAGGCCGCCTTTTTCGGCGCCAATGATCTTTCGCATTTTGGCAAGGTCTCGGCGAACCTGGTCGATACTCGAGCCGCGGCGCATCAGGCGCAACATGGAGTCCGATGCATGCTGCAGGGGGATGTCCAGGTAGGGAAGAACTTTCTCGTTCCTCGCCCAGACATCGAAGAAGGCATCTGGCATGGGGCTCGGGTATGCATAGAGCATTCGAATCCAGTGAAGCCCCTCGACCCCACCCAACTCGCGCAAGAGATCGGCGAGATGGGGCTTGCTCGGTATGTCACGGCCATATGCCGAAAGGTCTTGAGCGATTAGGTTCAGCTCGACTACGCCGTCTTCGACTAGGGCTCGCGCCTCCTCCACTAGGCTCTCGATGGTCCGAGATCTCTGGGGCCCTCGTATGGAAGGGATGACGCAGTAGGAGCAGGATCTATCGCAACCTTCCGAGATCCTCAGGTAGGCGGAGCCTCCGGCGGTGCTGCGAATGCGAGGGTAGCCTTCTACGTGCGAGGCTTTTGGGTCCGACAGGATTAGTCGCGGTAATGGCCTCGTCCCCTCATGGGGGCCCTCTTCGAACCTGACTATCCGTCCGATATCGGTGAAGGAGTTGGTGCCGAGAAAATGGTCGACCTCGGGCAGCTCTTCTTCCAACTGCGATCCGTATCTTTGAGCAAGGCAGCCCGTCACGATCAGCTTGCCGTCACCATTAGAGTCCTTGATCCTTGCAAGCTTGAGAATGGCCTCGATCGATTCCTCTTTTGCCGGTTCGATGAATGCGCAGGTGTTCACCAGGAGCAGATCCGCGTCCTCGGGCCTTTCGGTCACCGAGTAGCCCTCCTTCGCCAGGCATCCGAGTAGAAGCTCCGAGTCCACGCGGTTCTTTGGACAGCCAAGAGACAGCAGGAAGACCGATCTGCCTTTGGTCAGCGGCTCCTTCGACGGGGAATCGGGACCTCTTCGTCTTTCGTGCTCACCTTTTTTCGCCAAGACTCAATCCCGAAAGTTCGTGAACTGCATTGCTATGCCCAGCTCTGCTTCCTTGACGGCCTTGATGACGTCTTGGAGGTCGTCGCGCTTCTTGCCGGTGACTCGAACAGTGTCGCCTTGTATGGCAACCTGCACCTTCTTCTTCATGGCTTTTACCAGTTTCACGATCTCCCGGGCCTTCTCTGTGGGAATTCCTACCTGGATCACCACGTCTTGCTTGATTGTCTTACCCCCAGCGGGAAGCGGGTCCTGTAGCTGGAAGGCTTCGAGAGGAAGCCCACGTCTAATCAAGCGAGTGGTGAGGACATCCCAGGCCGCATCGAGCCGGCCCTCGGTCTCGGAGCGAAGCGATATCCCGTCGGCGGATAGCTCAATCTGGGTATTGGTGCCCTTGAAGTCGAACCGCTGGGCGATCTCCTTCTTGGCCTGATTGACGGCGTTGTCCAGCTCGTGGCGATCGATCTCGCTGACTATGTCGAATGAAGGCATGACAAAACTATTTATGACAACCTGTCTTCGCCGTCGAGTGTGAGCAGAATCACTGCCTTGGCTTCGGCTTGGATCCCCGGGGCTTGGCTCTCGCGACTACCCGCTACATTTAGGATCCTGGGCCGATGAAGTGACAAGAAGCGCCGCAGCTCGGAGGCTGCCGAACTTGCCGAAAGCCTGGAAAGATCCAGGTGGAGAACGGGGCGTTTCAGGCCCTCGGCAAGCCGTTTCGTCAAGGCGCTTCCGCCGGTTGGTGCTCCTCTTGTGAAAAGAACCGTCGCGTCGCTGTCGCGCACATTCCATTTAGTGCGTAACGAATACTCCTCGGAGGGAGTTTCGTTCAGCTCAAAACGGATTGGTACTCTTCCATCCTCCGCCCGCCGACCTTTGGGGCACCATCCGCCGTGCGAAAGACCAAGCTCGATCGCGGCCTGTAGGCCTGCCCGGTCGGCGCCGGTTTGGCCGCCGGAGACGATGCCGTCTGGAATATGCGCACACATTTTCGAATCCTAACGTGAGCCCCCAAATAGTTGAAGCTTGTTGCAGGGTCGACGTATGGGGATAATGACGATAGGCATGGCTCCGGATTTTCCTCCGAAGCGACTCGAGCCATGGAGGCTTCCCATCAGCCTCCTTACACCCCGCGAGACGCTCTTCTAAGAACGCAGACGCGGACGCTTCTCGTACAACCAACTTTCCACCAACAAGACACATCCGCGCTAAGCCCCTGTTCTCTGAAGGGGGTTCATCTCCGGGCCTATTTCGCGATGCAGGGGATCCGTCAGCCTCGAGATGCGTTGACCGGCTGGCTTGCACCCTGATATGCGTGACCAAAAGGAGGTTCTCGTGCCTAGAAAGAAGCTTGGAGAGCTGCTGATGCAACGAGGCCTGATCGATGAGGATCAGCTTGCATCCGCTCTTGCCTACCAGCGCCAGTGGGGCCATAGGCTCGGCGCGGCTCTTCTAGCCAAGGGCTTCATTTCCGAAGCGGATCTTTGCAAGGCGTTGGGCGAAGAGCTTTCGATTCCGCTTATCGACCTCTCCGAGGTCGAGCCGGATCCCAGGGCCGTCAAGATGCTGAAGGGGCCTTTCTGCGAGAGCCACGAGCTATTTCCGTACGCGGTCGACGAGATTCAACGCCGCCCACGCCTCATCTGCGCCATGGCGGATCCGCTGAATGTTGCCGCGGTGGACGAGATCGAGTTTACGACCGGTTTTAGAGTCAAGGCCGTTCTTGCTCCTCTATCGCAGATCCATAGCGCCATTCGACGCTACTACATGGGCGCCGCCACGGTGATCAAGAAGATACCGAGTCGTCCGCAGACGAGGCCTTCCAAGGACGAAGGAGAGATGGTTGTAATGCGGCCGGGAGGGGTCGAGGAGACGGTGGATACGCGAATTCACAAGACCGATCCCGGCTGTGATCCGAACCTCGTCGAGGAAGAGGATGTAGTCTTGCTCTCCGAAGAGGTAACCGCCCGGACCGGCCTTGCGGAGCTGGTTCGCGAGCGAGAGGCCCGAGAACGTGCTCGGCGCAAGGAAGGACAACCGGTCAAGGAGGATCTGGACTTCTTGTTTGGATTGAACACTCAGGACAATGAACGACTCGACAAGCTCGAGAGGATGTTTTGGGGTCTCGTTCGAGTGATGGCCAAGAAGGGACATATAACCAAGGAAGAGTTCATGGACGCCATAGGGGAGAGCTGAGGGAGAGCTGGACTCCCACGCCTATGCTCGTGCAGCACGAATGCTCTTCACTTGTCGTCGGCCACGGTGGGAAGGCGAATTAGGAATACAGAGCCCTTATCAGGCTCGCTCTCGACGGTTATCGTGCCTCCGTGCCCCCGGACAATCTCCTGTACGATGGAGAGTCCCAAACCCGTTCCCTTGCCTGGTGCCTTGGTACTGAAGAAGGGCTCGAAGATGCGAGCGGAAACCTCTGGGGCCATGCCTCGGCCATTATCTCGAAGCTGTATTTCCAAGAAGTCCTTCACAATGTGAGTGGATATGCAGATCTCTCCGCCGGACTCGACGGCGTGGCAAGCATTCGTGATGAGATTGACGAAGACCTGCTCGAGCCTGCTCGAGTTCCCCATCACGTGAGGCATGTCCGCCGTCCATTGAAGGTCGAGCTGAATACTCTCACACTTGATGATGTGGTCACAGAGCTTCACCGACTGCTCGATCACCCGTCTTAGGTCTAATCGCGACGGTCTTTCGTCGGAAGGGCGAGCATACGCGACCAGTCCTCGTGTGAAGTCTAGTATCCGGTCCGCGCTTTCGAGTATTCGAGAGGCCTTCTCCACGTCCTGCTCGACGCCAAGCTCCGCCAGCCTGTCGCGTATGTACTCGGCATACACGGTTATGCTCGTCAAAGGATTATTCAGCTCGTGCACCACCGCCGCGGATAGTTGTCCCAGGCTGGCAAGCTTTTCTGCCTGAATAATCTGTCTCTTGAGCTCCCAAATGCGGGATAGATCGTTGCCGATTGCGATTACACTCTCCACTCTGCCATCAGAGTCGAGTACAGCCGCCGAGTTGAAGGCGACTCGTACCCTCCGCCCATCACGAGCAACGACGGAAGCCTCCACATTGGTTGCCGCGCGTCCCTGCAAGGCGAGACTGATCATATGGTTGATGGAGGAGTGATCCTCTTCCGCCAGAAGCTGGGTGAAGGGCTCGCCTATTACCTCCTCGCGAGAGAAGCCGGAGAGAGCCTGAAAAGCGCGATTGAATACTGAAATGCGACCTCGGTCATTCATGACCATAATCAAGGCGTTGGCGTTGTCTATCAGCTTTTCTAGATAGCCTCTCAGGTAGCGCGCCTCTCTCAGAAGACGGGTATTGCGCAAGGCCACCGATAGATGGTTGGCCAGGGAGATGACAATACGCTCATCCGCCTCCGGGTTGGAGAACTGGTCGAATGAACCCTCTAGGTTGATCATGCCAAGAAGCTGTCTGCCGGAAGCCAGCGGCACCCCTAAGCCTGTATCCGTGTCCTCGAAAATTCGGTGATATTTCTCACTCACCGCGACCTTGTCAGAGCGCAAAAACTCCTCGGAAATCTCCATCTTGAGGACAGAGGAGCGTTTCAACGTCAAAACATCATGCTCTTTTCGAATCAAGGTTCCTTCGGCATATAGGCTGGAGAGCTTTTTGGAAAACGGATCGATGACTCGCACCGCGAACCGTCTATTCTCGAAGAGATCTCGCAGTCCTCTGGCTACGACGCCCACGAGATCATCCTCGGTTAGGAGCGAGGACAAGAGACGGCCGATCTCGAGCACCCGTCTCTCTTCCTCGAGCTTACGAGAAGTCTCGGCTAGTCGCGTCCCCACGAGCCCTGTATCCAAGGTCAATAAAAGAAGGTCATCGGTAGTCGTCGCGGTGGCAAGGGCGGTACGGCCGCCAGGCAGGTTCACAGCGCTCTGCCTGTTCCCCTCGAGAATTGTTCTGAAGCTTGACCCATTTGGCAAAAGGTCCACAAGAGAGCGTCCAGCAAGATCTCCCTCATCGTCCGCATCGATCTCGGCGGCAAAGGACTTGGTCGCTGCAAGTACCTCTAGATCCTTCGTGCAGACCACTGCTGGTGTGTCGGACTCCCTAAAGAACCGCCAGAGGGCTCTATGTAAGTCGGCGTCCTCGTGGCTACTCTTCGTTGCTTGTTTCAATTTGGACATGCTCTTACTCGTCTGGCAATCAGTCTTTGTCTTCTGCCGATCGATCCAAGTCCACTATGCGGGTTTTGCCGAGGTAATCTTTTGTCTCATAACGTGTGATTCGGCCGATCTTGCGAACGATCTCGGCCATCCTCTCGCTCTCACGGAAGATTATGTCGATAGCCCTGTGATTGGGATCTCCTTCGGGGATACGTCGTTTGAGGAGTTCCGCGTAACCCATGACGGAAGTGAGGGGTTGGTTGAGCTCGTGAGCTGTCGTTCCGGCTAGCTCCGCGATCATCACTTGCTTTTCGGTGCGCATGAGACGGTCTTGAGCTCTGGAGAGCTTCTCCTCGATTCGTAGCTTGTCACGCATGTCGGTCAGAATTCCCACGGTTGCGATCTCCTTTCCGTCCTCATAGAGAATCGCGCCGGATAGGGTTACGGGAATTCGTTCACCATCTTTCGAAATGATGTGAACCGGATGCTCTTCGAGACGACCTTCTCCGCCGCTCTCCGCGGCGCGAAGCGCGGCCATCACATCTCTCGCATCGTCATAATAGATGTCTCTTACATCCAATTGATCGACCGCCTCTTCTCTTGAGTGACCTAGCACTCGCTCGGCCGCCTTGTTCCAAACACGTACCTTCCCTCGCATATCCGCCGCGACGATCGCGTTGGCGGATGAATCAATCAGGTTCTCCAGAAGGTCGGTGGTATTTCGTAGCTCCGTCTCGATTTGGCGAAGATCGGCCACCTCCTTTTCGGCTACTGCCTTCTCAGCCGTTGCTCGTGCCGACTGCTGATGAATCCGCTGGAACATTTGCGCATTGCGCAGCGCCACGGCGGTGACATGGGCGACCGTATTGGCTACTCGAAGCATGCTGCTCGAAAACGGACCACGTGCTCTGGAGGCGCGTAGAAAGAGGACACCCATGGGGCCCTCTTGCTGCTGGAGAGGCAGGACGGCGAGCATGTTCACGCCTTTGGCGGATAGAGTATCCTCGACCGTCGCGAGAAGGGGGTGCCCCTGAGTTTCCTCGATGACCAGGGGCTCGCCCGTGCGAAGCACCGCCTGGATCTCGGGGTACCTAGTGAGATCTACCTCTAGATTCTCCAATAGCTCATTGTCACTGGCGGCCAGCACCAGCCCGCGCTTGGCTCCTTCGTCCGCCAGGACAATCGAACAGCGGTCGATTCCGAGAGTGCCCGCGACCTCGGAGACCAGCTGGAAGAGAACTTCCTCAATGTTCATTGTGCCGGCCAGCCGACGTGAGAGGCTCAGGATGAGCTCTAGATCACGGCTCTGCGAGGCGAGGGCACGCTTCAGTCTCGAGCTATCAAGGAGCGCCCGGATCCGAGCCATAAGCATACGGCTGGATGCGGGAAGACGAAGGAGATCCTCTACACCAGCCACTATGGACTCTGGGATAGCATCCTCGTTGCCATGGCGTATTAGGCCCAGTATGGACGTCCCCTCGCGTGATCGCAGTTTATCGAATAGCTCGACCTCGATCATTTCAAGGTCGAGAATGAGCAGCGAATCCTGGGGTTGCGAGGAGACAAGAGAGAGGCAATGGCCTCCATCCCTCGCCTCGAGTACGGAAAGATCCATCTCTTGTTCAGCGGAACGGAGGACGTCCAGCAGGACCTCGTCCCCGCAGAGCACTACCAAGCGCCGGATGTCTTCTCCCATGACTTCCGGAGGATATCATGGTCACGGCTTGTCTCGCCTACAATCCAGTGACAGACATGGCCAAGACCTCTTCCGTCCCCACCCAAGAGTCCGCGGAGGACGAGTTAGAGGCGTCGACCTAGCGTCCACCAGTAACGCTGCTCTCGTCTCAATAAGGGAAGGAGGATGCTTCGATCGTTGCGTAGAACCGATACGTGCACCCGATCGGGACCGGAAGAGCCGACAATACCCGCCCCCGTGTTCGGAGGCTGTTTGGCCCAGCGCTCGATTCGGAGGATATGAGGCCCTTCGGTGCGCGGAGTGAACTCTGTGACTCTACGGCCGTTGCTTCGAATGAGATCACTTTCGTTGAAAAGAACCCAGCCCTCGGGAGAGGTTACAGTCCAACGCAAGGCCAGTAGCTGTGGATAGGTCGAGAGAACGACGGTATGCGGGACCCCTGCTTGCTCTACTTCGAAAGTGAACTCGGGAAGGCCTCCCTTCCTCGCTCGCGGGTGAGCTTTGTCCGTATCCAGGCTCACGTTTCTTGCCGATACCACCACTTCGCCGCGAAGCGCCAGGTAGTCCACAAGAACGAGTATCGATAGAAGGGCGGCGAGCCCCCCAGCGATCCAACCAACGAGAACCCATGGAGATCTTCTGATTACCTGCTCTTTTGGGCCGCGAGGATATCCTATCCTTTGAAGGTTTGCTTGTCGTCGCACTCGCCTTCTCTCGTGACTGTTAGCTCTTCATCCCCAATTTGCGAAGGAATGAGCTGAGGCCGTTTGTTTTTGGGATGATGATTACAGTACCTTGAATTCCGGAAGCTTCCTTGATGGAAAGGCGGGTCTCCAGAACTAGAAGCTTTTCCTCGAGATTCGAGATCTCTTCCTCCTCTTGTACTCGCAAGCTTGCAAGCTGCTCGACGATACGATGGTTGGGATCGTGAATGAGCGTTGGTACAGAGGGAAGAAGAATCATTTCGCTGACTTTTCCCACAGCGTTCAGGAAAGCGGATCCGACGATGTTGCCGACCTCCATCAGAGCCGACTTGCCCATGTCGGAAAGCTCATGACTGTTCTCTGTTGCCGAGGATCCGGCAAGAATGCCGGCTAGATCTACAGCATCCCCGTTGGAGTAAGAGAGGAGTAGGTGGCCCTCAAAGCCACCACGAAGCGCGAGAAGAATGACTACTCGGGTCTCGTCGGGACCTCCGAGCAGAATCACGAGATCGGATAATGAGATTATGGCCGACCGAGTCACCTCGAGATTTACGTGTCGGTTGGTCAGGAGTTGGGAAAGGGCTGTCGCCGCAGCTCCACAACCGATATTGTTCACCTCACGAAGGGCATCGAGTTGAAGCTCGGTAAGGCTGTTCGGATCCATGTCGGCCTTGTTCTCCTGTTGTCTCGAGGCTTTTTCAAGAGGCCGAGCGGCTCTTGGCTGTCTCATTCGGGGTTCTATCCAGTTTTACGGCCATCTGCATCAAGGATGAAATGTCGAGCACCAAAAGCGGGCTGCCGTCCGGA
>SKWY01000210.1 GCA_007128675.1 Deltaproteobacteria bacterium
ACCGCGATCGAGGCCTACTCGAAATCCGGGGACGCACCGAGCCCATACGAGCTTTCGAGGTGACACCACAAAGAGCAGGAGAACTCACAAGAGTCTCGAGCGTTGGAGAGTTCGAGGTTCCGCTCATCGGTCGCGGTGAGGAGATGCGTCGACTCGAGGAGGTAGCTTCCTCTGTCGCCTCCGGTGACGGAGCCGCCATGGTAACCGTCATAGCAGAGAAGGGATTTGGCTCGAGCCGGCTCCTTTCCTCTTTCGTGAGCCACCTGCAAGGCAGCGAGGGCCGAGTCAGGATCCTAGAAGCCGGTACGGGCTTGGGAGGGCCCGTGAATGCCTCTCATAGAGCCCTAAGAGATCTCTTGTTCTCCTACTTCAACCTATCCCCGCACGATGATGACGAATGCATCGCCGAGGCTCTCGCGAAGCAAATGGGAAGTCTGCCTCATTATTCAAAACGAGGGACTCCAATAGAGGAAGACACCCGAGTTCTCGGATACCTCTTGGGCCTGCGTCTCCCGAAGAGTCAGCATCTCGCCGGCGAGGGGCCAGAGCTACGACGACGGGCCTTTCGGGCCGCGAAAATACTCTTTCGAGCCCTCGCTCATGAGCATCGCTTACTAGTTCTGCTTGTGGAGGACCTGCACGCCGCCGATGACGGATCCCTAGATCTACTGGGTAACCTCGTCTCCGATTGCGCCGATCTGCCGTTGCTTCTGACTTGCGCCGCTCGCCCAAGACTCCTCGAACGACGACCAACCTGGCAAGAAGGGGACCGTCATTTCAGCCTCGAGCTCGGTCCGCTCGACGAGCATGCGTCGGGACTTCTCGTCGACTCCCTTTTGGCTCGTGCACCCAAGGTCCCTCCCTCCTTACGGGACAAGCTCATTGCAACCGCCGAAGGGAATCCCTTCTACATGGAGGAGATAGTTCGCCATATGATTGATCGTGGAGCACTCGACGTAAGCTCAACAAAGTGGACGCTTGACGCAGAGAAGCTCGAATCTCTGGATATTCCTTCGACACTGACAGCGCTAGTCCAGTCGAGAATCGACATGCTGTCTCCAACGGAGCAAAGAGTGCTCGAGCGCGCAGCAATCATGGGGAAGGTCTTCTGGCAAGAAGCGCTGCTCGCTCTCGAAGATTGCGATTCCAATGACATGGCACTCGGCAGCGTGGAGATTGAAGCGGGGCTGGCAGCGCTAATCGGGCGCAACCTCGTGGTCGAGCGAGAGCGCTCGGTTTTCGCCGACACTCGTGAGCTACGCTTCTCGCAGAGGATCGTGCACGACGTTGCATATGGCACTGTCCTTCTTCGTCGAAGGCCTCCTTTGCATCACAAGGCGGCACTCTGGCTCGCAGCAAAAGCAAGCGATGTATCACCTATCTGGGCCAAGCGAATCGCGGAGCACTTCGAGGCGGCCTTGCAGGAGCAGGAAGCGGGAAGCTGGTTTTTGAAGGCGGCGGAGCAGGCAAAGCAAGCTTTCGTCCTTCGCGATGCCGAGAAGCTTTATCAAAAGGCCCTCGAGTATCTCGACAAGAACGGACCAGAAATGGACCGCCGTCTCATGGCGATGAACAGCCTTTTTAAAGTCCGCTACTCGCTTGGACACCATATCGAGGCCGAAAAAGTGTGCCGGATGATGTGCGCCGATGCCGCGGCCATCGGCGACGAAGTGTACGAGTCTTCGGGATGGAGCTATCTATCCCAGATTCTATGCGACCAGAGCAGAATCGATGAGTCTCTCGAGGCGGCTACACGCGCCGTTGCTCTCGCGAGAGACGCTAGTGATGCGCCTGCTTTGGAGGCGGCATTGCGTGCACGAGGACAGAGCCTACACCGCGCTGGTCGCTTTCACGAAGCAGTGGCCGCCTTGGAAGAAGCGCTTGGCGTTTCGGCTCGGCATAATCTCATGGACGAACGGGCTCGAGCCTTGCGTCTCGTCTCACAAGCTCGAGCTCGACTCGGGAGAATGGATGAAGCCGAGGCGGCCTGCCAGGAAGCCTGCGACATCTTTCGCGAACGAAAGCATCAGGGTCTATTGACGGCGACCCTCATTAGCCTCGGCGAGCTGGCTAGAGTACGGGGAGACAACAGGGCGGCCATCTCACACTACGAGGAAGCCCTACAGCTTTCACGCAACCTAGGTCTTGCCGGCCACGAGCTCGTGGCGCTGGCAAACAAGGGCGCAGCCCTAATCGGAATGGGCCGGCCGAAGTCCGCCGAGCCCGTCCTCCAGGAGGTTCTCCAAAGAGCGCCGGCCAAGTGGCATGGCCTATCGGAGACCTGGCGCTTTCTCGCCGAAGCTCGGCTTGCCTATGAGAACACGGCCGGGGCGCAAGACGCCGCGCTTCGTTCCCTCCAGCACGCTGGCCGCGCCGGATCGCCGGAGATGATAGGCGTGGCCTGGCGCGTCGTCGCCGAGATCGCGAGCAAGCAGGGATCGTCCATAGATGTGAACAACGAAGAGATAGATGCACAAACAGCATTCAAGAGGAGCCTGGACTTCCTAGATAAGGCTGGGGCACAACCAGAGGCCGTCCGCACCTTGCAATGCTGGTCACACCACTGTCTTACGAAAGACGATGACCGGCAGGGGCGAGACCTAGCCATCCTCGCACGTGCCC
>SKWY01000256.1 GCA_007128675.1 Deltaproteobacteria bacterium
GCTGGTCGAGCTGATAGGTAAGGAGAAGGTTCGGGTGACCTCTTTGTCGCATCCCATGCAAGACCCCCATTACCTGAATGCCACTCCCGGTATGGTGATGAGGATCTCGCGCAGTCAGCTCTTCGTGATGAACGGCTTGGAGCTGGAGCTGGGGTGGATCCCAGAGGTTCTGCGAGAGACCAGAAACCGTAACGTTCGGCCGGGAGGTAAGGGCCATGTCGACGCATCGGAAGGCATCGAGCCCATCCAAATTCCCGAGCGGATCCACCGCGACCAGGGAGATGTGCATCCGTCCGGAAACCCTCACTACACCTTGGAACCCGTTCGGTCGCAGCAAGCGGCGCGAAACATCACAGATGGTCTCATCCGCGTGGATCCGAAGAATCGGGACTTCTACCAGGCAAATCTGGAAGAGTACATCAAGAGATCCAACGAACTAATGGATAAATGGAAGAAGCGGTTCAAGGAGCATGATGGCGCCGAGGTGATCATCTACCACAAGCATTTCGACTACATTTTCCAGGCCCTAGGTATCGCCGTGGCCGATGCAATCGAGCCGCTTCCCGGCCTTGCGCCCTCCGCCGGTCATATCGCGCGCCTGATAAGCACTTATGACTCGGAGAGGGTGAAGGTCGTGTTCATGGAGCCCTGGCACGATCTTCGTGTCGGTCGCCGGGTCGCCGAAGGGATCGGCGTTCCGCTCGTTACGGGCTGCCCCGCGGTCGATGCCTGTGATGATACTCCTTGCTTGCTCTCCCTCTTCGAGGAGAACGCCAAGAGATTGTATGAGGCCATGACTTCGCAGTAGAAGATCCATCTCGATGTTCAACCCCGCTCGTTCACTTGATTTGCTCTCTTTTCGAGAGCGCCACGCTCGCTGGTCCGAGTTCGTGAAGATCTCGACGCCAAGAGAGGCCGGACTTTTTCCGGCGCATCGAGGGCCGGCCACGTGACGCTTCTCGAGTACGAGTGTGTAGACCTCGGATATGGGAGGAACGTCGTCCTTCGTGACGTTAACCTGCAGGTGGAGAAGGGCGACTTTTTGGGACTCGTGGGCCCGAACGGCTCGGGTAAATCCACCCTAATCAAGTCTATGCTCGATTTGATCAAGCCCATGGCCGGTACGGTTCGGTGGGCCGGCGGCGTGCCTAAACGAGGCTACGTCCCCCAGCGCGAGCAGGTCGATCCGATATGGCCCATGAGGGTTCGTGACCTACTGAAGATGACTCTCTGCTCTCTTCGTCCGATTCATCCTTTCCATAGGCGCATCCCCCCGCAGGTGGAAGAGATAATGGGGCTGATCGAGATCGAGCATTTGGCCGATCAGACGCTGAACACGCTTTCCGGGGGGGAGATGCAGAGGGTGCTCCTCGCCAGGGCGCTCGTTGTCGAGCCCGAGGTGGTGCTCCTCGACGAGCCGACATCCGCCATGGACCTGGTGGCCGCCGAGAGGTTTCTCTCGCTCATCAACCGGATGCACGAGCAAAAGAAGACGACGGTGGTCATGGTCACACATGATCTGCCCGCTCTCGTCAACCGTGCCCACAGGATAGGCATCATCCAGAACGGTACTCTTCACAGCGGCAGGACCGAGGACATCCTGACTTGTGAGAGCCTGTCTCGGATCTATCAAGAGCCGCTGACGGTGTGCTCCGTTGGAGGGCGCTCGGTCATTTGTTTCGGCAGGGTTCCGAAGGACGGAGAGGCCTGATGAGCATGCTCCTCGAGATGTATTCTTTCGACTTCATGCTCAATGCCTTGGGAGTCGGAGTGTTGGGCGGAGCGCTCCTTGCATTTCTCGGGATCTTCGTGCATTTGCGCCGCGTCGTGTTCCTTGGCGCGGCCTTGCCTCAGGTAGTTGCTACCGGGATCGCTACTGCCGTGCTCTTCTCGGTGTCACCTTTGCTCGGCGCGATAGGTGGAGGCATAGCGGGCTTGCTTCTGCTCTCGCTTCCGGGCAAGAGAAGTCACCTGCCGCCGGAAGGCTGGATAGGCCTTGCTTTCGCGGCCGGAAGCTCGGTGGCCATAGTGCTGATAGCGATTTCTCCGGCTCCCGATGGGGCAGTGCTGCGCTTCTTCACCGGAGACATCCTCGGCACCTCTCGTACCGACGCCTTCTGGGCGCTCGTAGCCGTCTTGGTGGTAGGCCTCGTTTTCCTGCTGTTCTGGAGCAAGATTGTAATTACTGGCTTCGATCCGATCATGTCGGCGACGCTGGGACTTCGCGTCAACTTCTGGAACGCAGTCGTCTTCCTTTGTCTTGGGATCGGGCTCGCGGTCGTAATGAACACCGCGGGAGGAATGCTTGCTTTCTCCATGTTGGTGGGCCCGCCGGCGGCGGCGCTTTTCCTTTTTCGCAGCTTCCCAGCGATTATTCTCTTCTCCATTGGCTTCGGGGTTCTAGCGGGATTCTCCGGCCTCACCTTCTCGTTTCTCTACGATCTGCCAGGGGGACCCACGATGGCTACCGCCGCTTTGGTCCCGATTATCGTCGCATGGCCGATCAAGACTCTCGTCACTCGCCTCGCTCCATACTGGCCTCTCTTCCGTAGCCGAGGATGCGCCGACAACTCTTCGGCAAACGGCGAGTCCAAGGTCGAGCTGCCCATGGGCA
>SKWY01000076.1 GCA_007128675.1 Deltaproteobacteria bacterium
ACCGTTGCCGTTCTCACCGTTGCCGTTCTCACCGTTGCCGTTCTCACCGTTGCCGTTCTCACCGTTGCCGTTCTCACCGTTGCCGTTCTCACCGTTGCCGTTCTCGCCGTTGCCGTTCTCGCCGTTGCCGTTCTCACCGTTGCCGTTCTCACCGTTGCCGTTCTCGCCGTTGCCGTTCTCGCCGTTGCCGTTCTCGAGCTCACCATTGGATCCATTTGGATCGTCTGCGCCCTTCCCGTCCTCCTTCCCACAAGCGGACCCGACTCCAATCCAGGCCACCAAAGCGATGGCCGCGATAAGCAAAGAAATATATCGACTCATAGTTTGGCCTCCCTTTCAAACTCCAATAATACCCCAACGCATCAAAACTTTCATCTCCATGACCGGGAGCGCCCAGGTTCTCGATTCAGCCAACCGCCCCGTTTCTCTTGCCTAGGCGCCGTAAGCGGGCAAGACCTGGGACGCGCGGCGGCAGTATTGCCGCCGCGCCTCGAGAAAACGAGGCTCTTTCGAGCACGACACCTCGACACCTATCTATCCGAACTCGACGCAGCAACCGGTCAAGCAGTACCAACCTTGGGGACAAGGGTCCTGACCTGGTAGACCGCAGGGCTGCACGTCCCAGTCGCACTGACAGTAGTCTGGATCCCACTCGTCCGGATCCGTGCAATCGATTGGATGGTCGCCCGGATCGGTCGGATCGTCTGGATCGGTCGGATCGTCTGGATCGGTCGGATCGTCTGGATCGGTCGGATCATCTGGATCGGTCGGATCATCTGGATCGGTCGGATCATCTGGATCGGTCGGATCGTCTGGATCGGTTGGTGGTGGTTGGCTTCCGTAGCAATCGGGCGGAACTTCCGTCCTCCCAAGACAAAGCTGACATCGACCGCACTCGTTCAAACAATCGGGAGAAGGCGTGCAGGGGTTGCATCCATCTTCCACGTTGTCCAGGTTGCATGTAGCCTCACCACCTGTCGTGGTACCTATGAAGCGGTACTCCGTCGTGCCGTCAGGCATAGGCAGCTCGCAGCATCCGAAGCAGTCGCAGCCGTTTGGCACAATCGGTACGCAGACGTCGTAGCACATCTGCTCTTGCGGCTCGATGCAATCTCTCCCATCGTAGCCGCAATACTCGGGCCTTGGGTTCAGGTGATCGCAGCGATGATCCCACTGGCATCCATCGTTGCCCCAGCCTGAGTCTCCATCGTAGTAGCAGTCACGAGTGCACTGTCCCGTTCCGGCCGATATTGGCTGCAGGAAATGGTAGTAGCCATCGGGGTTGTCATCACAGGGACCTATGCAGTGAGGGTTCTGCCAGGGCCAGGTGCCGTCCTCCTGCTGCACGCAGCTTCCGCAGTACTCGACCTTGCCCGTACCGGGACACACTACTTCGTAGCACTCCTGTGGGCTCCACTCGCCCCAATCATCGAAGCTGCCGTTGCTTCCATTGGACGATCCGTTGTCGCCACCGGACCCGTTGTCGCCACCGGACCCGTTGTCGCCACCAGCTCCGTTGTCCCCATTGTCCCCACTAGGATCGCCGGTGCCACTTGCGCCATCCTTCCCACAAGCGGACCCGACTCCAATCCAAGCCACCAAGGCTATTGCCCCGATGAGCAGCGAAAGATAGCGCACCATGATCAGCCTCCCTCAAAATAGATGTCCTGAACAACAATATCTCTTTCCATCACGATCCGTCATCTTCTTTGTTCGAAGGTTCCTTGTTCGAAGGCTGCGCCTTATTCCGTCTCTTGGCCGTGCGGGCCTTGCCGCGCATCTCACCAAGTGCCCGAAGAAAGTTCTGGCCAAGAATCTTGCGGACCACCTTCTCGCTCATCCCGACTTTCAGCAGTTCATCCGCGATGATGGCGTAGCTCGTGCCCGATCGCATGTCACTGGGCGGAACGATGAAGCCATCGTAATCACTTCCTATTCCGACATGGTCCTCGCCGGCTACCTTGACGGCGTGCCTGATATGCTCCGTGATCATTCGCGCGTCCTTCGGTCCCTTGCGCCTTCGAAGGAAGCCTGCGTGGAACATAATTCCGACGACTCCTCCAGTCTCAGCGACCGCGCGAAGCTGCGCATCATCCAGGTTTCGCCAATGGCCTTTCACGCCGCGAACCCCCGTATGGGTCACCAATAGAGGTAGGGTTCGGTCATGGATCACGTAGGCCTCCCAGAAGCTGTCGGGATGACTATGCGCAAGATCCACGAACACACGAGCCTCATCCAGCATCTGGATGAGCCCCATTCCATGCTCAGTCAAGTGCCTGGCCATCCCGAAGGGGCTGGAGGAGCCACCTATCGCGGAGCCGGTAAGGTGCATGAGGGTGACTCGCATTAGAGCCGGATCGGGCAGGCGCCTTTCAGGAACCCCCATATCCAGGGCGTTTCCTCCCTGAACCGCCAGCATTACGGCATGCCGTCCCGAAGCCCGCACCTTACGATACTCCGAGAGGTTCGAGACGATGGCCAAAGCGTCGCTCTCCGCCACGAACCTACGCAGATCGGCTATGTTACTCTCCAGCTGACGCCAACGCTTGGCCGCAAAACGAAAGGGGTTCGTCGTAATCGACCACATGGCGCCCTTCAGCCCGCTCTCCTCTATCCGAGGCAAGTCAAGATGGCCAAAGAGTCGTCCCCCCAAAACGCCCTTGCCATGACGTCTCTTCGGATCGTAGCCAAACAGGCGCATTGGAGTATAGGTGTCGATGTGCATGTCGATGACATCGGCATCTCTGACCAAGGCCAGCGCCTCCTCTGACACATCCTTTCGATCCGTGGGGTTTGTCTTGCTGCTCTCCTCGATCTCTTCGCTTGTCTCTGTCATGTCGTTTTTCCGCTCCCAGCAGTTTGGAACGCCAGCATCAACTCCGCAGCTTTTGATAGATTAGCAACCGTAGCCGCCGTGACCCACCATTTCTTTGCAACTTGTGCAAGAGGCACCGAGCAGGCTCTGCGAGACGAGCTCGAAGAGATCGGTCTTTGCTCTCCAAGGGTCCTCCGGGGAGGCATACGTTTCGTGGGAGAAATCACGGCGGGAATGCGTGCCTGCCTCTGGTCACGACTGGCTTCCAGGGTCCTCCTGGAGATAGGCCGCGGGCCAGCCAGCGACGCCGACTCCCTTTACGAGACCGCTTCGAGCATAGCTTGGGAGGATCAAATCGATCCCCATCGAACCTTCGCGGTCCGAGCAACCGTGAAGGGATCGGCCATGACGCACACGAAGTTCGTTGCGCTGAAGGTGAAAGATGGCATCGTTGATCGTTTGCGGGCCCAAAAGGGGAGAAGGCCCAACGTCGACACGAGGAGGCCCGATCTGTCGGTCTCCGTGCACCTGGAGGGAGACCTCGCGCTCTTCTACCTCGATATGGCGGACGAGCCGCTGCACCGAAGGGGATGGCGCTCCAAAGGCGGACAGGCTCCCTTGAAGGAGACGCTGGCTGCCGCGATGCTGCGAATCGGCGGGTACGATCCTGGGCTCCCGCTTTGCGATCCCATGTGCGGCTCTGGAACATTGGTCATCGAGGCCGCCCAGATGGCTCGCCGCATGGCACCAGGGCTCAATCGTGGCTTCGGCTTCGAGCGCTGGCCTGGCTTCGACGAGGGGCAGCGCTCGAAGTGGCGAGAGCTGCGTGAACAGGCCCGTGACAAGGCCTTACCCGCGGCTCCGGCAATCATCATCGCTAGCGATCGCTCGGCCGAAGCAATCGAGGCCGCCGAGAAGAACGCGTGGCACGCAGGTGTCGCAAAGGACATCTCGTTCGATGTCGTGGATGCCCGCTCCCTCGATGGGCTGCCAAAAGGATGTCAGCTCTTCTCAAACCCGCCATACGGAGAACGTCTTGGACGCCGACGGCTGCAACTGGAGGGCCTCTATAGGCAGCTTGGCGAGCACTGGCTCTCGCACCCCAGTCTATCCCGCATCGTGATCCTCAGTCCCAACAAGAGGCTCACGGATTGCCTCGGCGGAAAAGCTCGAGAGCACGCCGCGCTGACCAATGGCCCAATTCGTTGTCACCTACTGGAGTTTGGCAACGAAACACCGTAGCATGGTGGTAGGGTAACTCCCCATCGCCATGGTTCCCTCTAGACAGGAAGAGCGCGATGACGCTCCCCTCATCCTTCTAGTGGACGACTATGAGGATACAAGGTTCCTCTTTGGGGCGGTGATGACTTCCAGTGGGCTCCGCGTTCTAGAGGCGGAGACTGGAGGACGGGCCATCGAGCTTCTCGATAGTGAGGCCCCGGACATCGTGGTCACAGACCTCGCTCTACCGGATATGGATGGATGCGAGCTCATCAGACGCATTAAGGCAAACGAGCGGACGAAGAGCATTCCAGTGATAGTGCTATCGGCCCACAGCGCACACGTGAAGAAGAGAGAAGCGCTCGAAGCTGGATGCTCGCTGTACGTCTCGAAGATGCACTCGCCCCACTACTTGGTCGAGCAGATGAGGAAGCTGCTCTAGCTTACCTGATGGCAAGCCGCCTTCCTTCTTTCATAAGCGGCACTTCACCTCCAGCTTGCCTCGGGCGAAGATGGAGCAAGTCTTGTCACTCCTATCAAGTGCTCGCCTTCACATCGTGCCGGCTATGCCGCCAGCGGCGGCCTCGTCCTCACCGCCGTTGGCGCCCTCTTCATCCACATCCGTGAGCTTGATGAAGCCCGCCGGATCATCGAGCACCAGTGCATGAGTCAGGACCTGGTCCATATGCTCGACGAGCACTATCTCGAGGCTGTCGCGAATCCGCTTCGGAATCTCGGGAATGTCCTTCTCATTCTCTTTCGGGATCAGGATCTTCTTGATGAAGGCCCGATGAGCGGCGAGCGCCTTCTCCTTGAGGCCACCAATCGGGAGTATTCGCCCACGCAAGGTAATCTCACCGGTCATCGCGATATCGCGCCTCACGGCTATCCGAGTCAGAGCAGAGACGAGACATGTTGCCATGGTGATCCCGGCGCTCGGACCGTCCTTTGGGATTGCCCCCTCGGGGACATGGATATGGACATCTCGAGTCTCATGGAAGCATGCCTCGATTCCAAAGCGCTCGGCCCGTGAGCGAACGTAGCTCATCGCCGCCTGCGCCGATTCCTGCATCACCTCACCGAGCTTACCGGTGATGATGAGCTTCCCTTTGCCCGGCATTATGGAGGCCTCTGTCGAGAGCAGCTCGCCCCCCGTGTCGGTCCAGGCAAGACCGTTGACCAGGCCTATGGCGTCATCCTCCTCAGCCATCCCATACCTGAACTTTGGCACACCGAGCAGCTTCTGCACCCGCTTCTCGGTAATTCGTATCTCTCGATCCTTGCCCTTCTTGAGGACGTCCCTGGCGATCTTCCTGCAGCAGCTCGATATCTCTCGTTCAAGATTTCGAACCCCTGCCTCCCGCGTGTAGCGGTTGATGATGAGCTTGATCGCCCGGTCGGTGAACGAAACCTGCTTCACGTCACATAGCCCGTTCGACTCGACCTGCTTGGGGACGAGGTAGCGCTTGGCAATCCATAGCTTCTCGATCTCGGTGTACCCAGCGATGCGGATCGTCTCCAGGCGATCCTGGAGGGCCGAGGGAATACCATGCAGGGTATTGGCGGTGCAGATGAACATCACCCTGGAAAGGTCGTAGTCGAGATCCATGTAGTGGTCGTTGAAAGTATCGTTCTGCTCGGGATCGAGAACTTCGAGCAGGGCGGCCGATGGATCTCCCCTGAAGTCCATCGACATCTTGTCGACCTCGTCCAATAGAAAGACGGGGTTCGATGTGCCGGCCCTCTTGATTGACTGGACGATCTTGCCCGGCATGGCACCGATGTAGGTTCGCCGGTGTCCCCGTATTTCCGCCTCGTCGCGCACTCCACCAAGAGAAACCCTCACGAACTCACGCCCCGTGGCGCGAGCGATAGAGCGGCCAAGAGATGTCTTGCCTACTCCGGGCGGACCAACGAAGCATAGAATCGGGCCCTTCATCTTCTCGACCAACGCCTGAACCGCCAGGTACTCGAGTATCCTCTCCTTCACCTTCTTGAGGCCGTAATGATCCTCATCGAGGATTCGCTCGGCCTCGTCGATATCGTTGCGCTCCTCTCCATACTCGCCCCACGGCAAGGAGAGAACCCAATCGACGTAGTTACGAACGACGGTCGCCTCCGCGCTCATCGGCGACATCATCTTCAGCTTTCGCAGCTCCTTCTTGCACTTCTGAGCCGCCTCCTCACTCATATTCTTCGTCTTGATCTTCTCCTCGAGCTCTTGAAGCTCGTTCTTCATCTCGTCGCGTTCGCCAAGCTCCTTCTGGATGGCTTGCATCTGCTCGTTCAGGTAGTACTCCTTCTGCGTCTTCTCCATCTGACGCTTCACCCGCGAGCGGATCTTCTTCTCGACCTGGAGTATCTCTATCTCCCCGTGCATCAGCTCGTAGAGACGTTCGAGCCGTTCGGCGGGATCTGCTAGCTCCAGCAGCCCCTGCCTATCGGAAAGCTTCAGATTGAGATGGGCGACGATCGTATCGGAAAGCCGCGAGGGCTCGTCTATCGTGGACACGCTCATCAGCATCTCGGGAGGGATGCGCTTATTGAGCTTGACGTATGTCTCGAAGGTAGCCTGGACCGATCGGATCAGGGCTTCGACCTCGACGTTACGCTGGCAGACATCCTCGATGGGCTCTACACCGACCAGAAAGAACGGCTCGGTAGAGGCCACGTTACCCATGCGCGCACGAGACTTGCCTTCCACCAGAACCTTGACCGTTCCGTCGGGAAGCCTTAGGAGCTGAATGATCGTACCCAAAGTGCCCGTGGAGAAGATGTCCTCGACTCCTGGCTCATTGGTCTTGGCTCTCTTCTGAGCGGCAAGAAGGATCTCCTTGTCCCCTTTCATCGCCTCCTCGAGGGCGGCGATGCTCTTCTCTCGTCCTACGAAGAGAGGTGCGACCATATGGGGAAAGACGACTATGTCGCGAAGAGGCAGTAGTGGTACCAGACGCTCCTTGCCGGCGCCCCCCTTCTTCTCGGGACCATTCGTACCGCCTTTTCCTTCCTTTCCTGCATCGCCGCTCTTCATCGAAAAATCACCTGCCTGCAATGCGAAGGCCTCCACTGACCTTCTGGTAAACAGGCAGTCTACAGCTTGAAGGTGCGGGTCTCAATCCCAACGCAAAGGGAATCGAGCTTTGCGCTCCGTTCGTATCGAACCAACCTCAATCGTCGGGTCGATCTTCTTGAAGGTTCCGGCAAGCGGTCGGTTTAGCTGAAACGGGCGCACCTTCGGCCGCAACAGGGGCTTCACCTGTCCAATCCGGACATAAGAGTCGAACGCGCGGAAGCGCGGCTCTGTGAGCGCCATGAGTCGGCCAGCAGATCGCGGGCGGCATCTGAGACCCGGCGATTGGGGACCAAGGCCTCGTGTTGCCAGGCGCGGCCGTGCTCGGCAAAGTCGGGCTCTCTCCGTGCATGCCCGAACCGAGGGAGTAACCTACGCGGCGTCTCCGTAGAGAATGAGCGGTTCTTCCTTACGAAGTATGACGTCCTCGTTCAGAACTATCTCACGGATGTTGCGGTTGCTCGGCGTGTCGTACATCACATCTAGCATGGCTCGCTCGAGGACCGCTCGCAGCCCACGGGCGCCCGTACTATTTCTGATGGCCTCCTTGGCAACCTCCTCGAGGGCCCCATCGGTGAACTTCAGGTTCACCCCGTCCATCTCCATCAGACGCTTGTACTGCTTGATGAGCGCATGTCTTGGCTCGGTGAGTATCCGAACGAGCATCTCCTCGTTCAGCTCCTCGAGAGTAGCAACGACCGGAAGACGCCCGATGAACTCGGGTATCATGCCGAACTTCAGCAGGTCCTCGGGCTGCACCTCCTTGATAAGCTCATCGGCTCTGCGCCGCGACTTGGACCGAACCTCCTGGTTGAACCCGAGGGAGTAGGTGCCCATTCGACGCTCGATGACCTCCTCGAGCCCATTGAAGGCCCCACCGCAGATGAACAGAACATTGGTGGTATCGACCTGCAAGAACTCTTGCTGGGGATGCTTTCTGCCGCCTTTTGGCGGCACGTTCGCGACTGTCCCCTCGATTATCTTGAGCAAGGCCTGTTGTACGCCTTCGCCAGAGACGTCGCGCGTGATCGAGGGGTTCTCGCTCTTGCGTGCGACCTTGTCGATCTCGTCTATGTAGACGATTCCCCGCTGCGCGCGCTCGATGTCGTGATCGGCTACCTGTAGGAGATTGACGATGATGTTCTCGACGTCCTCGCCCACGTAGCCGGCCTCGGTTAGGCTCGTGGCGTCGGCTATGGTGAACGGAACGTTCAGCATGCGTGCGAGGGTCTGGGCAATCAGGGTCTTTCCGGAGCCGGTCGGACCAAGCAGCAAGATGTTGCTCTTCTGGAGTTCGACGTCTTCTAGATCATGGGTTCGGGAGCGCTTCGAGCTCGTCGAGGCAGCGGGCTGCTCCGAAGGACGATCCACCTGCTGCTCGATGCGCTTGTAGTGATTGTGCACCGCGACAGCCATAATCTTCTTGGCCCTTTCCTGGCCAATGACGTACTCGTCCAGAACAGCCTTTATCTCGCTGGGCTTGGGGATCTTGAGGGCTCCCTCCTTATGGTCCTCGCGATCAATCTCCTCGGCGATGATGTCATTGCATAGGCCAATGCACTCATCACAGATGTAGACCGTCGGCCCAGCTATGAGCTTCTTCACCTCTTTCTGCGACTTTCCGCAAAAAGAGCAACACAGGCTCTGACCGTCTCGCTTCTCCAAGTTACACCTCTCAAGGAAGACAACAGGCCTCGCAGGGCTCCAATGCCCACGAATCGCTACCGACTCATACCTGCCTACCTGGGGCAAATGGCGACTTACTTCTCCTTCTCGCTCTTGCCACCCTTCCCCCCAACCCTACTAGTGAAGACCTCGTCGACCAGCCCATACTCCTTCGCCTCCAACGCACTCATGAAGTAATCACGATCCGTGTCCTTGGCGATACGTTCGATATCCTGGCCGGTGTGTTTTGCAAGACGCTCGTTGAGGTACTCCTTCATACGGAGCATCTCCTTTGCATGGATCTCGATATCGGATGCCTGGCCCTGGAATCCGCCAAGGGGCTGATGGATCATGATCCTACTGCTCGGCAACGCATAACGCTTGCCCTCGGTCCCCGCCGCAAGGAGGAATGCTCCCATGGAGGCGGCCTGACCCACGCAGATGGTCGCGACTGGGGCATGCACGTACTGCATGGTGTCGTAGATCGCCATCCCGGCCGTAACTACCCCTCCGGGGCTGTTGATGTAGAGATTGACCTCCTTGTCTGGGTCTTCCGAGTCCAGAAAAAGGAGCTGTGCGATGACGATGTTCGAGACATCGTCATCTATCGGGGTGCCAATGAAGATGATGCGATCCTTCAGAAGCCGGGAGTAGATGTCGTAGCTTCGCTCACCTCTGTGGGACTGCTCGACTACGTACGGCATTGGGACATAGGGCATCGTCCGCTCCGTTGTTGGCTGTTGTTCGTTGGATCCCTACGGCTTCTAGGTAGCCTCCGCCTCCGGAGAACTCTCCTTGACGGCTTCCTGCTCTTTGTTGGACTCCACTTCCTTGATGCTAGCCTTCTCCTTGATGTGCGCAAGGGCCTTCTCTTCTCGAATGCGCCTTGTCATGGCCTCGAGCTCCTCGGGATCCTTCTGGATTCGGGCCTTTACCTTCTCCACCGGCGCGTTCATCTCCTTTGCAAGCTTCTCGTACTGTGACGCCATGTCCTCTTCGGTGACATCTAGGCCTGTCTTCTCGGCGACCGCCTGGAGAAGCAATGTACCCTTGAGCATCGCCTCGGCATGCGGCTTGCTCGACTCCGCGAGGCGTTCGATCATCTCCTCCGAACCAAACTCGCTGGGCGCGGCACCTTGACGCGCCATCTGCTCCACGTAGGGCTTGACCATGGAGGCCGCCGCGCGCCCAACCAAGGAGCTTGGCACGTCTATGGGGTTCTTCTCGACCAGGACCTTCATCAAGCTATCGGTGAGATGCCTTTCGGCCTCGTTGGTCCGCTTCTCGGTCAACTTCTCTCGTATTAGCCCACGCAGGGCGAGCAGGCTGTCCACTCCCTCCTCGCCGAGATCCTTGGCC